>NZ_JACD01000072.1:0-220551 GCF_000517825.1 Prevotella sp. ICM33 | reverse complement strand
TTGGCTTCTAAAAGACGCCTAATTGACTTGCAATAGGTGCCCTTTAAGACCCTTACTAACGCCCTTTTGAAGTCCAATTAAGTACCTCTTTGCGTGCTGTTTTATAACTAACTGATTTCCTGTTGGTTGCAAACTCACTTTTTATACGTGTTTTGTCCTTATTTATAGATGTTTTATTTGAAATTATGTAATGATTTTTCAAGGTTTTATCCGCGAGTTATCAACATACAAGAAGAAAGGGGGCTCTATGTTGGAAGGTGATAATAAGATAGGTAGTTTGACAATCTTGCCTATGTTTTTCTTTGATGTTTAACTTTGACTTCCAGTAAAACGATACGAAAAACATCTACATATTTAATGGAAAATCCTGTTAATCCTCCTTCTCTCCCTCCTTTGAAGATTGGAATGAGACTAAACGTTCTCCCCTTACAAATATTACAACACCACTCAATACCAGTGCTAATCCACCGAAAAGAAGTTCGTTTCCATTGAAGTGGAGAATGACATGGAGTGCGAACAGAAGCAGACCTAAAATAATGTCTGCAATGCCTAAGTATTTGATATATCTTTTCATACAAAAGTGTAAATATACTGTTTGTTGGCGCAAAAGTACAAAAAATATTTGGTCAGTTGCATAAAAATTAGTACTTTTGCACCGCATTTTGCGAAAGCAGGTGTAATTTAATTCACAATTTTATATTTTTAAGTAGTATGAATCAATACGAAACCGTTTTCATTTTGACTCCCGTTTTGTCTGATGAACAGATGAAGGAAACGGTCGCTAAATTCAAGAAACTGCTCACCGACAATGGCGCTGAGATCTTGAACGAGGAGGCCTGGGGTTTGAAGAAGTTGGCTTACAACATCCAGAAGAAGTCATCTGGCTTCTACGCATTGTTAGAGTTCAACGCAGAACCAACAGTTATCGACACTCTCGAGACCGGCTTCCGTCGTGACGAGAAGGTTATTCGTTACATCACCGTTAAGCAGGACAAGTATTCTGCAGCTTATGCTGAGAAGCGTCGTGCTAAATGGGCAGCTAAAAAGGAGGCTTAAATCATGGCAGAGCAGAAATCAGAAATCCGTTATTTGACCGCTCCTTCTATCGATACAAAGAAGAAGAAGTATTGCCGTTTCAAGAAGAGCGGTATTAAGTACATCGATTATAAGGATGGCGAGTTCTTGAAGAAGTTCCTCAATGAGCAGGGTAAGATTCTTCCTCGTCGTATTACAGGTACTTCTTTGAAGTATCAGCGTCGTGTGGCTCAAGCTGTTAAGCGTGCACGCCAGATTGCGCTCCTTCCATACGTAACCGATTTGATGAAGTAAAAAGGAGGTCAATAGATGGAAATTATTTTGAAAGAAGATATTATCGGTCTTGGATACAAGAACGATATCGTTAATGTGAAGAACGGCTATGGCCGTAACTATCTCATCCCAACTGGTAAGGGTATCATCGCTTCTCCATCTGCAAAGAAGCAGTTGGCAGAGAACTTGAAGCAGCAGGCTTCTAAGCTCGCAGCTCTTAAGGCTGAGGCAGAGAAGAAGGCAGCTCAGTTGGATGGTGTAGAGCTTGTTATTGCAACTAAGGTATCTGCTACTGGCGTAACTTACGGTTCAGTAAACGCAGCTACTGTTGTAGAGGAACTTGCTAAGCGTGGTATTGAAATCGATCGTAAGATTGTTACAATGCGCGATATGAAGAAGGTTGGCACATCTGAGGCTACTGTACACTTCCACAAAGAGGTTGAGGTTAAGATTCCTGTAACTGTTGTTGCAGAGAACCAGCCAGCACCTGCTGTTGAGGAGGCTCCAGTAGAGCAGCCAGCAGAGGCACCTGTAGCTGAGGAGGAAACTCCTGCAGCTGAGTAATTTTATATTGACATTTTGCACTGTAAAGCAGTAATGTTAGATAATAATCCCTTTCACTTTCGGGTGGAGGGGATTTTTTAGTCATTATGAAACGAATTGTACTTACCGGCGGACCTTGTGCCGGAAAAACGACAGCACTTGTCAAGATCATTGAGCATTTCTCAAGTCTTGGCTATAAGGTGTTTATCATTCCAGAAGTTCCAACGCTCTTCTCTCAGGCGGGTATGGATTATCTTACAGATAATGCTGCGTTCTTCTATGAAGGAGAGAAGGCAACATTGGAGGTTCAGCTTGCTTTGGAAGATAAGTTTACGCGTATGGCTGAGACCATTGATAAACCTACGATTATAGTATGTGATCGTGGTACAATGGATATCTCTGCTTATATGAAGCCAGAGATGTGGAAAGAGATTACAGCTGGTGTAGGAACAACTTCCGAGGAACTTCGTGCTCGTTATGATGCAGTTCTTCACCTTGTGAGTGCTGCGGATGGAGCAGAACAGTTCTATACCACTGCTACTAATGCTGAACGTACAGAAGGGCTTGAGCTTGCACGTGAAATGGATAAGAAAGTCATTCAAGCTTGGTCGGAACATCCGTACTTGCGTGTAATCAACAATCACGAGAACTTTGACACAAAGATTAATCGTGTTATACAGGATATTTCTAATGTCTTGGAGATTCCACAGCAGATTGTCGAGGAGCGTAAATACATTGTTCGATTGACAGGTGAGATTCCTGATGCTATCGAAAGTGAGATTACACAGACCTATCTAACCTCAGAACCTCGCAGTGAGGTGCGTCTACGTCGTCGTACTCTGAATGGTGTTTCGATTAATGTTCGTACAACAAAGAAGACTTTACCGAATAATGAACAGGTTGTTACTGAGCGACAGATAGATAATAATCTATATGAATCATTGATGCGTCAGGCAGATCCTTATCGTCAGTCTATCCACAAGATTCGCAAGACCTTTATCTGGCGTGGTCAGTTCTTTGAACTTGACACTTACCTTGCTCCAACCTCTAATCTTCAGATTTTGGAGACAAAGGGAATCGTTGATCATGAGGATGTGAACTTCCCTCCATTTATTGAAGTACTTGAGGACATCACTGGTAATACGGAATATTATAACTACAATTTAGCTTTGAAGAAATAAAGAGTTAATGTTTTCTGTGGCAAAGAATAGCTTTACCACTTTAAAGTAAAATAAATGCCGTAACACTTTCTGAGCGTTACGGCATTTGTATATTTAGTATTCGTAGGAGTTTACTTCTTCTTTGCGGTCTTATCGACCTTCTCCCAGTATTTCTTACCTTTTTCCTTCAACTTAGTTGTGAAGTCCATTGCGTCTGCCGCAGCCTGTGCTTCATCAGCAGGAGATGCGTAAGCGTGGTGGAATCCCTTAACCTTATTCCACTCTCCGCGTGTGAAATCAGGCACCTCTACAGGAATGTTGCCATTGTCCATAGAGATAGAACCTAACTCAGCTAAGCAGCACCATTCAGCCAAGTCATAAACGTCAATGTCCAAAGGAAGACCATTCTGCAAGCAGTAAACCAAACGTGAATCCATGATGAAGTCCATACCACCATGTCCACCAACTTCTTTTGCCTGCTTCTCATATTTAGCAACGATAGGACTCTCATACTTCTCTATCAATGCTTTGGTGTCAACCTGTGAAAGATAAGAGTGACCTGAAAGGTTGTCTGATGATGGAGTAATACCTGATTTCTTCATCTCCTCAGCAGAAAGAGCAAAGCCTTCAAAAGGATACTTATTGGCAAAACCCTTTGTTCCAGTGAGCTGATACATACGATTGTATGGCTGTGGGGTCATTACGTTATGATGAATCTCAATAACTTTTCCGTTTTCAGTGCTGATAAGGGTGGTTGTTTGGTCACCATTACGGAACTCTTTACAAGGTTCACCGGTCATCTTTTCAACCTGTTTCTTACCGTTAACCGACTTTGTATCCATTGCAACAAGCGTATTCATTTTGTCACCTCTGTGGATATTCAGAACCTGTGCGATAGGACCTAAGCCATGAGTAGCGTAAACATCACCACGGAACTTCTGGTTGTAATCCAATCTCCAGCCTAACTTGTCTTGTGCATCCTTCTTCCAATATGCGTCCCAGAATTTAGATAGTTCATGACGATAGGCACCCTGAACATAAAGAATCTCACCGAAGACATCTTTCTGTGCCATGTTTAGTGAGTTCAACTCAAAGAAGTCATAGCAGCAGTTCTCAAGCATCATACAGTGCAGACGCTTCTTCTCAGATATATCGATGAGTTTCCAAATTTCAGTAAGGTTCATGGCAGCAGGTACTTCTACAGCAACGTGCTTACCATTATTCATAGCCTCGTAAGCAACAAGGAAGTGGTGCTTCCAGTCTGGAGCAATATACACAAGATCAATATCCTTACGCTTGCAAAGCTCCTTGTAGCCATCTTCGCCAGAGTAAATATCGGCTGCAGGCATACTTGCTTTACGCAGATATTCTTGACATCTCTCAGCTCTGTCACGCTCATAATCGCAGAGAGCCATTACTTGGATGCCTGGGATGTGTGTCCAGCGCTCTACAGCATCATGACCGCGCATTCCTAAACCAACAAAAGCTACGCGAACAACCTTTAACTTAGGTGTCGTCATGTTCAATGCACTTTCCTGTCCAGCTGTACGTACTGGAACTTCCGTTACAGCTTTTCCATTGGTCACCTTGTATGGCCAATTGAATTGAGCCGATACGCTTGATGGTAAGAGTAAGCTACCAAGAATAAACGCAGCAGCTATTGATTTTCTGATACTCATTGTTTTTAGTTATTTGTTTATTGGTAAATTTTGTATTCTAATATTCAAAGTATTTGTAGGCAAAGATACTAAAAAATATTTAAACAAAAGAAGTATGACTTCCCCTTTTTCCTAATGATTGAGTCGTTGTTTAGTAAGACTCAACTATTCAATGTGTTATGTATTATTGCTTACGTTTATACTTAAATTAGTTTATAGGGCTTTTATGCTGTCGACAAAAAAATCTCGAAGTTGTTAATCATTAGTTTCTTACTTATGTTATAATGACAAAAAAGGTTCTTTCTTTCGTTTTCTTATCGATATGTGGATGCTTAGCACGTGTGGTGCGGATGGTGAACACCAATGGTGCGAATGGTGCGCACCACACGTGTTGTTGGTCAACACTTATCAAATCACAATACCTCTTAATAAGAATAATTGCTTTTTTGATCTAATGATGGGCTTGTATGGCTATGCTTGTGATACAAAAAAAGGAACTCCTACATTGAGTAAAAGTTCCTTTGTTGTGTCTATATGCTTATTATCCTTCGCGTCTCATCTGCTCAATCAGCTCTTTCTGACGGTCAGTGAGGTGGTCAGGAAGTTTCACATTGTAGGTGATAATAAGGTCGCCGAAGGTACCATCGCCTCGGTCATAACCCTTACCACGTAGGCGAACCTTTGTTCCACCTTGTGTCAATGGTTTTACCTTCAGTTTTACTTTCTGCCCGCCAGAGAGTTGAATAACGACTTCACCACCTAAAAGAGCCGTGTAGAGGTCTATGCCGACATTAGCCTCCATCTGCCCTGTTGGCTGTTGTCCATGAGCTCTACCCGTGTTAAATCCAGATGAACGGCGACGTCCACCGCCTCCGAAGAGATCTTGGAAGAAGCTGCTAAAGCCACCTCCGCCATTACCGAAACTGCTAAAGTCAAATCCGCCAAAGGGATTTCCTCCACCTTGTCCACCTTGGAATCCACCAAAGCCACCAGCATTTTCGTAGGCTTCAGCATTACGCCACTGCTCTCCGTATTTATCGTATTTAGCGCGCTTGTCAGGATCACCGATAACCTCAAATGCCTCGCTCAATGCTTGGAATTTAGCTTTTGCCTTTGGGTCGTTTGGATGTAAGTCGGGATGAAACTGCTTAGCTCTCTTTCTATAGGCTGCTCGCACATCTTTTTGAGGGATGTTGCGGTCAACACCAAGAATCTTATAATAATCTATAAATGCCATAATATTTCTTCCTTAATTAATGTTTTAATACCGTACTTAAGGTAGCAAATAATGTGCCATTAGTCCATTCTGTCACGATAATCCTCGTATGTATATTCGCGAAGCATCTCGAGTTCGTTATCTGTATGGAGTAGGGCGATAGCTGGGTGACTGATACCATTGAACATATTTGTCTTGACAGTCGTGTAGTGGAGCATATCTTCAAAGATAATGTTCTCGCCTACTTCCAGTGCATGGCCGAAGTCCCACGAACCCATCCAGTCACCACTCAAACAGCTGTTTGCACCTAATCGATAGGTATATTCGCCTTTTGCAGTACCATCTTCGTCGACAAGTTTTGCATTACGGATGGTTGGGTGGTAAGGCATTTCAAGACAATCAGGCATGTGACAGGTAAAACTTGCATTGAGGATAGCTGTCTTTATGCCATGATCCTCTACTATATCAACAACTTGTACTACCAGTGGACCCGTCTGCCAAGCAAAGGCACTGCCTGGTTCGAGGATAACTTTAAGCCACGGATAGCGTTTGCGGAATCCTCGCAAGACATGTATCAGACGTTTAACGTCATAGTCTTTGCGTGTCATGAGATGACCACCACCAAAGTTAATCCACTTTAGTTGAGGGAACCACTTGGCAAACTTCTCTTCTATATGTACTAAGGTACGCTCGAAGACATCGCTGCCACTTTCGCAATGACAGTGGATATGAAAGCCATCAATGTCCTTTGGCAGCGTTTCTGGTAGCTTATCGGATGATATTCCAAAGCGAGTACCGGGCGCACAAGGGTTATAAATGAGCGTTTCCACCTCTGAGTACTCAGGATTCACACGCAAACCGAAACTCAACTTCTCATTTTCAATCTTGGCACGTACGTGAAAATGCTCGTATTGTGTCAATGAATTAAAGACAAGATGTGATGAACAGCGAGCAATGTCGTCAATTTCATAATCTGTATAGCCCGGTGAGAAGGTGTGTGTGGGTGCTCCAAATTCCTCAAAGCCAAGTCGAGCTTCAAAGAGAGAGGAGGCAGTTGTAGCCTTGATATACTCACGAAAAATAGGAAACGTACGCCATAAAGCGTATGCTTTGAATGCGAGAATAATCTCAACATCAGCCTCTTTTGCCACGTGAGCAATGAGGTTTAGATTTTCTCTGAGCCTTGCCTCTTCCAGCACGTACATTGGGCGAGAGAGTTCGGCGTATGTTAATGGATTTATTTTCATGGTGCAAATATAAGGAAAAATTTGCAGTTATGAGAAATAATCTCTACCTTTGCAATACAAATAAACTAAAGGCATGAAACTGGTCATCATGACTAAGTCCACGTATTTTGTGGAAGAAGATAAGATTTTAAGTATGCTTTTCGAGGAAGGACTTGATAGTCTGCACATCTCGAAGGCAGATACTTCCCCACTTTATTTGGAGCGTCTTCTTTCACTTTTGCCTTCTGAATATCATCGTAAAATCACAATACATCAGCATTTTAATATGAAGAATGAGTTTTCTTTGGGTGGTATCCACTTGGATAACTCAAGTGTTGCTGTGCCTCGTGGCTACCGTGGCTCTCTAAGTAGAACTTGTGATGATGTGATGCAGCTAAAGGCTATGAAGAAACAATCGGACTATGTCTTTCTAAAAAATATCCACCAACCTCGTGAACAAGCGGAAAAAGAAGAGCGTGTTCTCTCTGATCTTGAATTAGACGAAGCTTATAGGCAGGGCATTCTTGGGCGACATGTTTATGCAATGGGCGGTGTGACGATAGACGATATACCTATTCTTCGTGAGCTTGACTTTGGTGGAGTAGTGGTTCGGAACGACTTATGGGATAAGTTTCGTATTTATAATGAACAGAATTTTAGCTCTATCATTAATCACTTCCGTAAGCTGCGTGCCCTCTGTTAATGATACAGAGACTTATAAAGATTTATACGTTATCAATATAAACAACTAAAAGAAATGAGTGAAAATAACTCTTTTTTGGTATTCTCTGGTACAAAGACGAGATACCTTGCTGAGAAAATCTGCGCCAGCCTTGGCTGTCCTCTTGGTAACTTGGTGATGACCCGCTTCTCTGACGGCGAATTTGTCGTTTCTTACGAGCAGAGTATTCGTGGTAAGGATGTCTTCCTTGTACAGAGCACTTTCCCAAACTCTGACAACCTTATGGAGCTTCTCTTGATGATTGATGCAGCTAAGCGTGCTTCTGCTCGTCATATTATCGCTGTTATGCCTTATTTTGGTTGGGCGCGTCAAGACCGTAAGGATAAGCCACGTGTCAGCATTGGTGCGAAATTAGTAGCCGACTTGTTGAGTGTTGCTGGTATCGACCGTCTGATTACAATGGACTTACATGCAGATCAGATTCAGGGCTTCTTCAATGTTCCTGTTGACCATCTCTATGCAAGCGGTGTTCTTCTTCCTTATGTTCAGGGCTTACATTTGAAGGATCTTGTTATAGCAAGTCCTGATGTAGGTGGCTCTAAGCGTGCTAATACTTACGCTAAGTATCTCGGTTGTCCACTGGTTCTTTGTAACAAGACTCGTGCACGTGCCAATGTCGTTGATACAATTCAGATTATTGGTGATGTGAAAGATAAGAACGTTATCATCGTTGATGATATGGTTGATACAGCTGGTACTATCACTAAGGCAGCTGACGTTATGAAGGAGGCAGGCGCTAAGAGTGTACGTGCTATTGCTTCTCATTGTGTGATGAGTGGTCCTGCTACTGAGCGTGTAGAGGCTTCTGCGTTGGAGGAGTTGGTTTTCACAGACTCTATTCCATATACAGCTCGTTGCTCAAAGGTAAAGCAGATTTCTGTAGCTGATATGTTTGCAGAAACAATCCAGCGTGTATTGAACAATGAGAGTATCTCAAGCCAGTACCTTATATAATAAGGAATGACGTAAGATAAGTCTTTTTTATAAAAGGATATATTATAATGTTGGAACGCATAGTTTATGTGTTCCAACATTTTTTATTTGTACTTATTCTGCCTAAAAGATGGTTTTTGTCTTATGGTATTTGCTCATTATAAGTCAACTTCTTTCTTCCTTCTTTCCCATATCCCTTCTTTATTATTTCACTTGATGTATGTCAATAAACGTCCTTTTGCTGAAAATAATCGTGAAAAAGTTTTGTTGTGTGCGCAAACAGTTGTACCTTTGCATTGTCAAAAGACAAATATAGATTGTTTAGGTTAGTAGTAATAGATTTAGGTTTTTAGTTATTATTTTAAGGTAGAACAAAAGAGATTGTTCAGGTTAGATTTAAAATAGGTTTAGTTAAGGTAATAAGAGATTGATTAAAGGATAACAATGACGCAAGATGATTGGGGAACGCCGTGAGGCGCGAACCAAAAGTCAAGCTCAAAGAACTCACAGAAATGTGGGTATTAAAGGGCACAGCAAATTACTTGCTGTGCCCTTTAATTCTTTTGTAATAGGTGTTCTTTCTCGATGAAGTTCTCTAAGAAACATGTAGAAGAGATGTTTTACGCAACGTTGTAATGGTAATAAAGTATCTATCTCCTTGTTTTTACCTAACATTCTGATGATGCGCACATGTTGTGCGGAGGCTTAGCACATAATGTGCGGAGGCTTAACACCATTCGTGCGGATGGTAAATAGCATTGGTGTTGAATGTTCTTTGTTTTGTAAAATATAGTCAATATGATTACATATTGAGGTTGCAAAGGTGTTATATCACCTGCTGCAGATATTAGTTTGATATTGAACTTACTTTTACAAAGAAATAAGATATAATTCAATGTCTGCTTTTTTATACTGACACATCTTGAAAATTTAATTATAAAAAGAGAACTTTATCCTATTAGTTTAAATATCATATTCCCTCACTTTGTTCAAATTTCTTTATCATTTACAATGGATTTCGCCCCTTCTCTGTAAAAGTAAATGCTTACAAACGTAATTTTGAGAACATGGCTTAAAAATGTTTTATAAATTTGTTGTTCTCAGTTGAAATCGGTATCTTTGCATATAGGTTATTTTAATTATAATAAACTAAAAACGAGAAACGTGAAACATAAATATATCATCATATTGTTACTTCTCCTTCCTTCGTATCTCTTTGCACAAAACATAGAGATAGGTACTTGTACAACAACGGATGGAGGAACTTATCATGGACAGATGTTCCGTGGTAAACCAAATGGTAAAGGAAAAACAACTTATAAGAAAGGTAATGTCTATGAAGGCGATTATATGAAAGGTTTACGCCATGGACAAGGAACCTATAAGTTTGCAGATGGTGAGAAATATGTAGGTCAGTGGTTCCAAGATCAGCAACATGGGCAAGGTGTTTACTACTTTGCCAATGGTAATCGTTATGATGGTTTATGGTACAAGGACTATCAGCAGGGACAGGGAACAATGTATTATTACAATGGTGATAAGTATATTGGTAATTGGGATCATGACAAAAGAAGTGGTGAAGGAAAATATATCTTTGCCAATGGAGCGTTTTATGAAGGCTCGTGGAAGAACGATATGAAGAACGGACATGGTAGTTTCAAATGGCCTGACCGCTCATCATTCACAGGAAACTGGGTGAATAACCTAAAAGAAGGTAAAGGAATTTATATTTATGCAGATGGTGATGAATATAATGGAGAGTGGAAGAATGACCTACAGAATGGTAAGGGAATCTATAAATTCAAGGATGGCGAAAGCTATGATGGTGAATATTTAGATGGCGAACGCACAGGACAAGGCATCTTCCGTTATAAGAATGGCGACCAATATTCTGGCCATTTCCTTAAAGGACTTAAGTCTGGCTATGGCACAATGTCATGGAATAATGGCGATATCTATGTAGGTTATTGGGAGAAAGACATGCAGAACGGACAGGGTAAACTGACCAAGAAGAATAAGGATGTGTATGAAGGGCAGTTCCGAAATGGTTTATTAGAAGGACTAATCATCATACACTATGCTGATGGCAGTAAGTTTCGTGGCAGCTACCACAATGGCAAAAGAAATGGAACAGCTGTTGAGGAGACTGCTGATGGTGTTCGTTTTGAAGGTAACTATCGTGATGACCACCGTGATGGAAAGTTCATTGAGCGTGATAAGAATGGTAAAGTAACTGCCAGCGGTTATTATGAAAGAGGAAAACGCTATACGAATTAGCCTTTACAAAATATAACAAATAACATAAAGCTTATCTACCATGGTTACAAAGAAGACCACAACAAAGAAGGCTCCAGTCAAAAAGACTTCTGCTAAAACGACAAAAGTGAAGGAGCCGTCTCACATAGGCCTTGTAAAGAATGATGCCTATTTGGCTCCTTATGAGGATGCAATTCGTGGACGTCACGAGCATGCTCTTTGGAAGATGAATCAGCTTACTCAGAATGGCAAGTTGACACTCTCGGATTTTGCAAATGGCCATAACTACTATGGTTTGCATCAGACAGCTGACGGATGGGTATTTCGTGAATGGGCTCCTAACGCTACTGAGATTTATCTTGTTGGCGATTTCAATGGTTGGAATGAGCAAGAAGCCTATCAATGTCACAGGATTGAAGGTACTGGTAACTGGGAACTTACGCTCCCACATGATGCTATGCAGCATGGTCAGTACTACAAGATGCGTGTACATTGGGAAGGTGGAGAAGGTGAGCGCATCCCTGCTTGGACACAACGTGTTGTTCAAGATGAAGCAAGCAAAATCTTCTCTGCACAGGTATGGGCACCTGCTGAGCCATATGTTTGGAAGAAAAAGACCTTTAAGCCACAGACCTCTCCACTCCTGATTTATGAGTGCCACATTGGTATGGCACAGGATGAGGAGAAGGTTGGAACATATAATGAGTTCCGTGAGAAGGTATTACCGCGTATAATTAAGGACGGATATAACGCCATTCAGATTATGGCTATTCAGGAACATCCTTATTATGGTAGCTTTGGTTATCACGTTAGCTCTTTCTTTGCAGCCAGTTCACGATTCGGAACGCCTGAAGAGTTGAAGGCACTCATTGATGAAGCGCATAAGAATGGCATTGCTGTTATCATGGATATCGTCCACTCTCATGCTGTTAAGAACGAGGTGGAAGGCTTGGGCAACTTAGCTGGTGATCCTAATCAATACTTCTATCCGGGTGAGCGTCATGAGCATCCAGCATGGGATTCGCTATGTTTCGACTATGGTAAAGACGAGGTTCTCCACTTCCTTTTGTCTAACTGTAAATACTGGTTAGAGGAATATCACTTTGATGGTTTCCGCTTTGATGGTGTGACTTCAATGCTTTATTACAGTCATGGATTAGGTGAAGCATTCTGCAACTATGCTGATTATTTCAATGGTCATCAGGATGATAACGCTATCTGTTATTTGACACTTGCTAACTGTCTTATCCATGAGGTAAACAAGAATGCAGTAACGATTGCAGAGGAAGTGTCGGGTATGCCAGGTTTAGCAGCTAAGTTTAAAGATGGTGGATACGGCTTTGATTATCGTATGGCAATGAATATTCCAGACTACTGGATAAAGACTATCAAGGAATTACCAGACGAGGCTTGGAAGCCATCTTCTATCTTCTGGGAGATAAAGAATCGACGTTCTGATGAGAAAACTATTTCTTATTGCGAATCACACGACCAAGCGTTGGTGGGCGATAAGACTATTATCTTCCGATTAGTAGATGCAGATATGTATTGGCATTTCCGTAAGGGAGACGAAACAGAGATGACTCATCGTGGCATTGCACTGCATAAGATGATTCGTCTTGCCACTATTGCTGCTATTAATGGTGGCTATCTGAACTTTATGGGTAATGAGTTTGGTCATCCAGAGTGGATTGATTTCCCACGTGAAGGTAATGGATGGAGCCATAAGTATGCCCGTCGACAGTGGAACTTGGTTGATAACAAGGATCTATGTTATCACTTGCTTGGCGACTTCGACCGTAAGATGTTGGAGGTAATTACAAGTGAGAAGAAGTTTAATGAGACTCCTATCCAAGAGATTTGGCACAATGATGGCGACCAGATATTGGCATTTAGTAGGGGAGAGTTAGTCTTTGTATTCAACTTCTCACCATCACATTCTTATTCTGATTATGGTTTCTTGGTTCCAGAGGGATCTTATAATGTAGTATTAAACACAGATGCCAGAGAGTTTGGTGGCTTTGGCTTTGCTGATGATACAGTAGAGCATTTCACAAATAGCGACCCTCTTTATGAGAAAGATCATAAAGGCTGGCTCAAACTTTATATACCAGCTCGTAGTGCTGTAGTATTGAGAAAGAAATAAATTCATGATGGAAAGTAAGTTTATGCGTGCTATTTGCGCAGTACTATTTTGCTCATTCACATTCTGTTATCTGTTTTTCTATCAAGCAGATGTGATGACCGTAGTACAGCACTTGGCTTCAGGAAGGCAAACCTTCTATGATCCAATGTTGGGTGCAGTGCTGATAACATTTACTTTAAAGTTACTCCAAATGGGTGTAAGCTCATTGTTTAAGTTGAAGAAGCGTGGCTTTGGCTTGACTTACTTTCCATCTTTTCTTGTTCTTACAATCATCTCTGACCTTCGTCCTACAGCCGATAGCGTAACGTTTGGCAATTGGTTATGGATAGCTCCTTTACTATTGTTAGTTTACACTTTTGTAATGTTTGCTGTCAAACGCTTTGAACCTTATGAGCCAGAATCGCGCAGCTATGGTCCGTTTTCACAGATGATTTGGATAAACCTATTGCTTTTTCTTGGCTTTTTCTTGTTTATAGGACTCTTTAGTAATAGTGATAGGTATTTTCATCAACGCGCTAAAGTTGAAGCTTTGATTGATAAAAAGGATTATGCAGGTGCATTGGATGTAGTACGAACAATGCCGCATACAGATTCTGTAACATCTATGCTAACTGTTTATGCAGTTGCGCGTAGAGGTCATTTAGCAGACAGTCTTTTTCATTATCCTTTGGAGGGTGGGGCAAGTACATTGCGCCCAGGAAAGGTACATTCGTGGCTACAACCTGATAGTGTACTCTATAAAGTTACCCGTAATTCAGCTAACTATCAGTTGACAGGTTTCTTGTTAGATCGCAATCTTAATGACTTTGCTCGCTATCTTCCACAGTATTATCCTGCAGATAGCCTTCGTCCACGTTATTATAAAGAAGCTCTCAAGATTCTCTCGCTTAAGAACCGAGGATTAAGACTTATTGCACCTTATAAAAAAGGTAGCTATGCTGCCTATTATTATGCAAAGTAGCATTCTTCTTTATACAATAAATATAGGTTAGAAATATCTTTACAAATAACGTAAAGATATTCTTTTAAAAACCGAATAAAACACTATTTTCGAGGCTGTTTGTAACTTACAATGTATCAGTATGTTGTAAAGATGCTTGCGAAGAGGTGCTTAATAGGCCTGCAAAAGGGCGTTAATAAGACCTCAAAAGGGCATCTTTTGCAATCCAATAGGGCGTCTTTTCGAGTCCAATTAAGCATCAATAAAAATCTACGAAAGAAAAAATCCTTACAGAATCGCTTATTTGTAGATTCCCTTTTAGCCCTAATTTACCTTTTAAAACTAAATCAGTTTGGTCTGTCTTTGTAATAGCGGTTCAATAGAATACATACGTTATAAATGTATATAGGTGGTTTTAGGATTATAATAGATGTTAGTATGTAATTCGTCTAATACGGAAACGTGATTTATTGTGACCTTAATAATTAATTGTGATAAAATAGTCTATTTATGTAATGGGCTGTTTGTATTATTTTCAATAATACCTAAATATGGTGAAAAACCTGAATAAAAGGTTGAGTGTTGTGGTATAACTTAGGTACATAATTTCAACATATTTAGGTATTGTCTTTTAATTCAGAAAACTCTACCGTTGCATCCAAGTTATAAATATATTAAATAATAACTCAATGATGAAGTTTATATCTGGGATAACTTTTGCCGTACTCCTTTCTGGTACGACCGCAGTACATGCACAAGTAAATGCAGCCGATTCTGTTATGACACATGCTAAAGGCAATAAGTTAAGTCTTGGCGGTTATGGTGAAGCTGCTTATTCTCGCAATTTTTACAGTGATAATGGTAATCGTTATACGACGCCAGGCCTTTATAAGAAGGACCCAAGCCATGGAAGATTTGATATTCCGCATGCCGTTATCTATCTTGGTTATGATTTTGGAAAAGGTTGGTCTGTAGGATCAGAGATTGAATTTGAGCATGGTGGCTCTGGTTCTGCTATTGAATATGAGGCAGACGAAGCAATTGAGTTCGAACATGAAACAGAGAAAGGTGGAGAAGTTGAACTTGAGCAGTTCTGGCTTCAGAAATCATTCAGTAAAGCATTTAATATTAGAGCAGGACATATTGTGTAGTTCCATTTGGTTTAGTGAATGCACATCATGAGCCATTAAACTTCTTTACAGTATATCGTCCTGAAGGGGAAAACACAATTCTTCCAAGTACATGGCATCAAACAGGTATTTCTTTCTGGGGTAAGGCAGGCGATTTTAGTTATGTTGCACAGATGATTGCAGGATTGGATGCTTATCACTTTAGTCGTGCTAACTGGATTCAGAAAGGTACATCAAGTCCTTTCGAGTTCGAGGTTGCTAATAAGTATGGTTTTCTTGCACGTGTAGACAATCATACTATTCCTGGTCTTCGTATTGGTGTTAGTGGCTATGTTGGCCAGGCTATGCACAACAATGTTCCACATGATAGTGAGAAGGGAGAGAAGAAGAAGATTAAGGGTAATGTCTATCTTGGTAGTTTAGACTTCACCTATAATAAGTATAATTGGATTGCACGCGGAAACATCGACTATGGTTATGTAAGCAATGCGCAAGAGATTTCACAGCTTACCTATCCTAATGTACAGTATGTTAAGCCATACGAGTCAGGTAATGGTAAATACTTCGGAAGTCATGCAATGGCAATGATGTTTGAGGTAGGTTATGATATCTTCTCTCAGATTCACAAGATGCGTGAAGACAATCAGAAGCTTTATGTCTTTGGACACATTGAGCACTATGACTCTTACATTCATGCTGCAACTAAGCAGTGGACTAATAGAACTGTTCTTGCAACAGGTATCAACTATTATCCTATCCCACAGATTGCTATCAAGGCAGAATACAACTACCGCAATCTGAAGAAGGGATATAACGATGAGCCATCAATTAATATTGGTATCGCTTATCAAGGATTCTTCCTTTAAAAGACAAAGAATAAAGATTGAATAACCATTATTTAAAAAAGATTGTAATGAAAAAAGTAACAAAACTTGCTATGTTCCTTCTTGCAGGAACATTAGCTACAGGCTTTACTGCATGTAGTGATGATGATGATGTTGTTAGTACAACGATTCTCACTCCAGGTCAGCAGGCTGAATTAAACAAGGTTGCAAACGAAAGTAGTGCAAATGCTAATAAGACAGAGATGGGTAAGGTTGTAGACAACTACTTTAAGGCAGTTGTTGAACCAACATATACGTCTTTAGCAGAAAAGTCTGATGAACTTTACAATGCTTGCCAGAATCTGTACCAGAAGCGTAAAGCAGGTACACTGACTCAGAATGACATTGATGCTGCTTGTGAAGCTTTCAAGGCTGCACGTAAGGAATGGGAGCAGAGTGAGTCATTCTTGTATGGCGCAGCTTCTGATAATAAGATCGACCCACATATTGACCAGTGGCCTCTTGACCATGATCAGTTGACAAAGGCTTTGAATGATCCAAAGGTTATTGCTGGTATAACAAGTGAGAATCCTGCAAAGTTTGTTTATGAGAATAATGGTAACTTTGACTCAGTATTAGGTTTCCATGGTTTGGAGTTTGTTCTCTTCCGTAATGGTAAGAACCGTACAGTAGCAGCCTTCAATGCAGAGAAAGAGACAGAAGCTGGTCTTACAAGTGTAAGTACTGTAAACGAAGCAGCTTTTGCAGCAGCCGTTGCTGGTGACCTTCGTAACATGACTTATCTCTTGGAATATGGATGGTTAGGTGCAAGTATTCCTGCTGCTCATAAGACACAGCTTCTAAATGCGATGTGGGTAGTAAATGGAACACGTTACCAAGGTCTATCTCCAAAGAATATTCCTTATCGTGACTATTTGAGATTTGCAACTACAGAAAGAGGTTATTTCCCATCATGGCATGAGACAATTAACAATATCTTTATTGGCGGATGTAGTGGTATTTGTGAGGAGGTCGCTTCACAGAAACTTGGTCAGGCTTATCGTACAGCTACGGGAACAGCTACAGCTGACGATGCTGCTAACTACATCGAGTCTCCTTATAGCAAGCGTTCATTCCAAGACTACCAGGATAATATCTACTCTATCAAGAATTCACTCTATGGAGTTCGTGGTACAGAGAACATCTCTACTCCAGTTCAGTACTCTATTATGAACTTCTTGAAGAACAATAACTATCCTAAGTACAGTGAGTTGAACAGCGCTCTTAACGAAGCAATTGCAGCCTTGGAGACAGCTAAGAAGAGTGGTATTGCTTTCATCGATAATCCAGGTCATGCACAGGTTAAGAATTGTATCGAGAAGGTTGAAGCCTTGAACGAAGCGCTTAATGAAGCTGGTAAATGGATTAATCAACAGACAGACAAGTAATCCAACTCTTGCAAATTTGAAAAGCAAAGATAATATAAAGATAATTTAAAGAACGTAGCTTTGTCTTCTTTAGGACAAGGCTACGTTTCAAACGTACATTTAAACTATAAAACATTATGAGACACAACAGCTATAGCAAATTCTTTCTTGCTGGAGCTTTATTATGTTCATTTACTGCATGCTCTGACGATAACGTTTCGCCAGAAACACCACTAAAGCCATCAGAGCCTGAAACGAAGTACATTGGTCAAGCGGTAGGTAACTTCTCTGCTGACGAATGGTATCCAGGTGGTAAGCTTGGCACAACTGAGAATACTGCTGCAGGTGGTTATGAGGACAACACACCAGCCATCGACGAACAAGGACTAACTGATCTCTTCAACCAAGGTGATATGATGGTAAGTGCTAAGTATACCCTTAGTACCGAACCATACAAAGGTTGGGGACCTGTTGCTTCACGTCGTTCATGCGAATACTGTCATGCGGGTGGATATGCACACGGACATAGTCGCAACGATATGGATCCTGTAATGGGCAACGGTTACATCGTTTCTGTTTATACTCCAGATGCTCCAGGAAGCAATAATGGTACACCAATTGACCAGTTGACTACCTTTACGATGCTTCAAGCTGTAGAGCCATTCTTGCCACCAGTAGATCCAAAGCAGATAAAGATTACTTGGCATGATGTTACTTCAATGCCAAGCGGACTCCCAATGCAGTTCCCTGATGGTGAGAAGTTTAGTCTTCGTTATCCTTCTGTTGCTATTCCACAGTCTGCTTTCAACACAGACCCAGTGCCAAGCAACTATGAAGTACGTTTGATAGCTTCATGTAACTTCCAAGGTCTTGGTTTGATTGATGCTATTTCTAATGAAGACTTAAAGAAGCAATATGAGACAGAGGGACGCTTTGTAGAGTTGAATCCAGAGTTCTGGGACAATACAACAAAGCAGTTGAAGCCTGAAGCATGGGCAAGTGATTATTTTGGAAACAAGTTCATCAAGCGTTTCAACTACGACTTACTTGATGGCTGTCTTGAGAATGATGTAGCTTTGTGGGATGAGTTGAACATCTTACGTTCAGATATCAAGCACATCTGTTCTACTGAAGCATGGGCTAAAGCAATGTCTGAAAACCAAAATGTCATTGATTATATACAGCAGCATGGAAGTAATCCAACGTCTTATGTACATCCTTATTATAACGATGGAACCCGCGAAGGTATAAAGAAGGCAGTAGGCTATTTGCTTTCTCCAAACGATAATGTTGACTTGTATAATAATCCTTACTTCAACTTCAAGCCAGAGATGAGCGACGACGCTTATCATGCATTTATGGTTTGGCACAGAGGTCTTGCCGTTCCAAGAGCAAGAAACTTGAATGATAAGGTGGTTCAGCGAGGAAAGGAACTCTTTGTTGGCGATCTTGGATGTGCTCATTGTCACAAGGCTTCTTGGACAACAGGTGCAGACAATCATGGCTCTTCTAAGATTCTTGGCAATAAGCAGTTGCCTAAGTATGCTAATCAGAAGATTTATCCTTACTCAGACTTTATCCAGCACAAGTTGGACATGAAGAATGATATTCATGGTTCATGGTGCCGTACAACACCTTTATGGGGTAGAGGTCTGTCACTTATCAACTCTGGTGCAGAAGATCGTCTCCATGATGCTCGAGCACGTAATGAGATTGAAGCAATCATGTGGCATGCTTATAGTAAGAACAGTCAGGCTTATAAAGCTGCTGTGAAGTTCTATAAGTTGCCTAAGGCTGATAGAGATGCAGTGGTTAAGTTCATACGCTCTATCTAATAATTTTAGTAAGTAACAAGAACATTTATAGGAAGAAGATGTAGTCTCAGAAGGACTCATCTTCTTCTTTATTATCTTACAGATGCGAACAAAGAAGACGCTTGAAATTATTTATGTTCTCCTTGTAATAGTGATGGCAACGGGGACAATCATTGGGAAATATACCAGTCTTGATTATGTTTCAGACAACATCTTCGGGTCGTGGTGGTTTTGTTTGTTGTGGGCTATTGGTACTGCAGCAGGCATTGTTTATTTTCTAAAGCGAAAGATTCGTCGGCCAATTGTTATAACATTACATTTGTCTTTTGTTGTAATTCTCCTTGGTGCATTGCTAACTCATCTCACCTCTAATAAAGGTGTGGTACATCTTCGACAAGGGAAAGCGATAGATACGTATATTACCAAGGATGGTAACGAGGCTAAACTACCATTCAGTATTCAACTGAACAAGTTTACTGTGTCTTACCATGCTGGCAACATGGCTGCAATGGATTATGCATCAATTGTCACACTTATCCAAGGAGATAAGCATGACCAGTATCAGATTTCAATGAATAATATCTACTCTGGCTATGGCACACGCCTTTATCAAAGTAGCTATGATGAAGACATGAAAGGTAGTTATCTCTCTGTTAATTCCGACCCGTATGGAATTCCTGTTACTTATTTAGGTTATGCCCTTCTGTTTTTCGGACTTATAGCGATGCTGATTGACCCTAAGGGAAACTTCCGACGTTTACTCCGTAAGGAAGCAATAGCTGGCATCATGTTGGTGATGGGCTGTTTGAATGCAAGTGCACAGCCTGCATTACCACGTCAGACTGCTGACGAGTTTGGAAAGATATTGATTGTTTATAATGGACGAATTTGTCCTATAGAGACGTATGCAATCGACTTTACCACAAAACTTTATGGTAAGAAAAGTTACAAAGACTTTACTCCTTCTCAGGTTTTAACGGGCTTTATGTTCTGGGGACAAGAGTGGATGAAGGAGCCTATCTTAAGACTAAAGGGAGCTGAACTGCGTAATAAACTGAACTTAAATGAATATATTTCTCCTATGAGTTTGTTTGGACAACAAGGTTATATATTAGGACCTTACCTCCAAGATGCACATAACCAGGAGAATGACAATGTATCAAAGCAGTTGCTTGATACGGACGATAAGATGATGCTGTTGATGGAATTAACGCAAGGTAAACCACTCAGAATCTTCCCTTATACGTCTAAAAGTAATACTGTTGACTGGTTTACACCTACTGATAGATATCCGAAAGATATGCCAAAGGAACAGCAACAGTATATCCGATCTATTCTTCCTTTAGCGGGGCAGCTTGCCAGACAGGGGAAAATAGATATGCTGAACGAGCTTATCTTAAAATTAAGAAAGTACCAATATAGATATGGTGGCAATACTATTCCATCTGATACAGTGATTAAAGCAGAAGGAATCTACAATCATTTTCCATTTGCAACTATACTTTTCATTTTTAATTTGACAGCAGGTTTACTCTCAGTCTTATTCCTTGCACATAAGAAAAGATATAGATTTTTTACCTGGTTAATGTCTCTCTCATGGTGCGTTCTTACCTTTACGTTAGCTCTGAGATGGGTTATTAATGGTACGATCCCACTTGCTAACGGCTATGAGACGATGTTACTGTTATCTTGGCTTATCATGCTTGTATCTGTTTTGACGACAAGGAAGCTACAACTTATGACAACTTTCGGATTACTCATGAGTGGTTTTATGCTTCTTGTAAGTCATCTTGGCGAGATGGATCCAAGTATTACGCCGCGTATGCCTGTGCTGAATAGTCCACTATTAAGCATTCATGTAAGTATCATCATGATTTCTTACGCACTTCTCTCTCTTACGTTTATTAGTGCGATAGCCTATTTTCTTACTTGTAATAGTAAACGAGAAAGCATTATGGCTGCTAATCGCCAGTTGACCGTTCTTTCACAGATTTTCCTCTATCCAGCCATAACAACATTGGGATTAGGAATATTTATTGGAGCTATATGGGCTAATATTAGTTGGGGAAGCTATTGGGGATGGGACCCAAAAGAAACGTGGGCTTTGATTACCTTCATGATTTATGCTATCCCCTTGCATACCAATTCTTTTTCAGCATTAGGTAAACCAAAGAATTATCATCTCTTTATGTTACTGTCATTCTTTAGTATACTTATGACCTACTTTGGTGTCAACTATATCCTTGGTGGTATGCATTCTTATGCTTAAGGTGTACATGTGTGTTGTACTCATATGTTTATTTAGAGTTAAGGAGGTCTTCGCACAAATGGTGTTGACCATTAGCACCATATGTGCGGGGCTGCAACACCACATGTGCGGAGCAGTCGTACACTAATAGATAAGGACAAGAAAAGTTCGTTTTTGTTGTTGCTTACAAACGAATAAGGTCTGAATGTTTCGCACATTCAGACCTTATTCGTTTCTAATATTGTTTTATGTCTCTACAAGAAGTAGTTCTCTAACTCCTTTATCGACTCCTCTGTTATGTCATCAATATTCTTTATAATCTCACCTTTCTCCATCAATACAATTCTATTACTGATATCTGTTGTATGGTGTAGATTGTGACTTGATATGAGAATAGAAGCCTTATGTTTCGTTTTATACTCTATCAAAAGTTTTTTAAGATGATTCTGACTACTTGGGTCGAGGAAGTTGAAAGGCTCATCAAGGATAACGAACTTTGGACAAGAGAGTAGGGCAGCAACTATGCCAACCTTCTGTTTGTTTCCTGCAGATAGTTCACGGATATATACTTTTCTGCCAAGAACCTCATCGCCAAGGAAGGATTGTAAGTTGTTAAGTCTTTCTTCCATCTCCAGTTCTTCAATGTTATTGACTTTCGCAATAAAGGTAAAGAACTCCTTTGGCGTAAGGAACTCTATTAAAAAACTCTCATCAAGATAAGCAGCTATATAACTTTTCCATGCGTCTTCAAGATGAGAAACTAAAGTCATATTGCTGTTAAGATTTGCTTTATCCTGTTGACTGTTTTCGTCAGTAAGACAGAAGTTTACGATACCACTGTCAGCTTTGATTAGATTAAGAATCAGACGGAAGAGAGTTGTCTTACCAGCGCCATTATTCCCAACAAGACCAATAATCTCGTTGGAGGGAAAACAAAAATCGGGGATAGACACAGCTGTCTTATCCCCGAATTTCTTTATAAGGTTATTAACGGATATCGCGACCATGACAATTCTTAAATTTCTTACCACTACCACATGGACATGGGTCGTTTGGACGTGGCATCTTGTCTGCACGATATGGAGTGTGGTTTACTTCCTGTGCGCCTTCGCGGGTGTCATGCTGTGCTGCAGCAACCTGGTTAGGGTCATTTAGTTCCACCTTCTCCTCTCTGTACTGCTGGCTATGCTCCTCTGGCGCAGCCTCCTGAATGTCCTCAGCTGGCTGCATCTCTGGAATCTGACCACGCATGAGTACACTTGCAGTACGATTGTTCATATCGTCAATCATGTTGTCCCACAACTTCACACTTTCCAACTTGAAGATGAGCAATGGGTCTTTCTGCTCGTAAGAAGCATTCTGTACAGAGTGACGAAGGTCGTCTAACTGACGGAGATTCTCTTTCCAATCATCATCAATGATATGGAGAAGAATAACCTTCTCAAACTGCTTAACAACAGACTTAGCCTCGCTCTCGTAAGCTTCCTTCAAGTCGCATGGTATGTTGTAAACGCGCTTACCATCTGTAATTGGAACCATGATACGCTCATACATTGCGCCTTGATTCTCATATACCTGCTTGATGATAGGCCATGCAACAGTCTGGATACGCTCTGTCTTGCGTGAGAAAGCCTCCATTGCAGCCTGGAAACTGCGCTCAGAAAGTTCTGAAGTGTTACCACCATTGAACTCTTCCTCCGTGAATGGACATTCCATAGCAAGAATCTTCAAGAATTGTTCCTTGCAACCCTCATAGTCATTGTTCTCAATGATGTTTACGCAACGGTCCCAAATAATGTTAGAAATATCCATGCCGATACGCTCACCCATCAAAGCGTGACGACGCTTCTCATAGATAACTGTACGCTGCTTGTTCATGACATCATCATATTCCAACAAACGCTTACGGATACCGAAGTTGTTTTCCTCAACCTTCTTCTGGGCGCGTTCAATACTATTTGAAATCATTGAACTCTCAATACGCTCACCCTCTTCAAAGCCGAGTCTATCCATTACCTTAGCAATACGCTCTGAACCGAAGAGACGCATCAACTTGTCTTCAAGTGATACATAGAATACTGATGAACCTGGGTCACCTTGACGACCAGCACGACCACGAAGCTGACGGTCTACGCGACGGCTCTCGTGGCGCTCTGTACCGATGATTGCCAAACCACCAGCATCCTTCACTTCCTGAGAAAGCTTGATGTCGGTACCACGACCTGCCATGTTGGTAGCGATTGTTACTGCACCAAGACCATCTATAGAACGACCTGCCTCGGCAACAATCTGAGCCTCCTTCAAGTGCTGCTTAGCATTCAAAACCTGGTGTGGAATCTTACGCATATTAAGCATCTTACTCAAAAGCTCACTGATTTCGACAGATGTTGTACCAACAAGACAAGGACGACCTTGATTTCTCATTGCCTCAACCTCGTCGATAACAGCTGCATACTTCTCACGTGCTGTTTTATAAACGCGGTCTTCCATATCCTTACGCTGGATTGGACGGTTGGTTGGAATCTCAACAACATCGAGTTTATAGATGTCCCAGAACTCACCAGCCTCAGTAGAAGCTGTACCCGTCATACCTGCAAGTTTGTGGTACATACGGAAGTAGTTCTGTAAAGTAATCGTTGCGAAAGTCTGTGTCGCTGCCTCTACCTTTACGTGTTCCTTTGCCTCAACAGCCTGATGTAAGCCATCGCTCCAACGACGACCTTCCATGATACGACCAGTCTGCTCGTCGACAATCTTAACCTCACCATTCAAGACAACATACTCATCGTCCTTGTTAAACATGGTGTATGCCTTTAAAAGCTGTTGCAATGTGTGAACACGTTCACTCTGAACACCGTAGTGAGCCATCAATGCATCCTTCTGATCGATATATGTTTGCTCATCAATAACTTTATCATCCTTCTGCTTCTCAAGTGCAGAAAGCTCTGTGGTAATATCAGGTAATACGAACAACTGGTCATCCTTTACCTGTGCAGCTAACCATGCTGTACCTTTATCTGTGAGGTCGCATGAGTTCAACTTCTCGTCTGTCACGAAGTAGAGAGGTTCGATTGCCTTTGGCATTTCACGGTTGTTATTAGCCATGTAATACTCCTCTGTCTTCAGCATACCAGCCTTGATACCTTCCTCAGAGAGGTATTTAATGAGGGCTTTGTTCTTAGGCAGTGCCTTAAATGAACGATAGAGGGCAAGGAATCCTTCCTCCTGGAGCTTCTGGAAAACCTCTTTATTGTTTGCATTCTTCTGTGCCTCAGCCAACTTGTGGCGAGCTTCTGAAAGAAGTTCTGTAGCCTGCTTGCGCTGAACCTCATAAAGGCTCTGTACCAATGGCTGGAATTCTTCAAACATCTGTACGTCACCCTTTGGTACTGGACCACTAATAATAAGAGGTGTACGAGCATCGTCAATTAACACAGAGTCAACCTCATCGACAATAGCATAGTTGTGCTGACGTTGTACGAGGTCGGCTGGTGATACTGCCATATTGTCTCGCAGATAGTCGAAACCAAACTCGTTATTGGTACCGAAGGTGATATCTGCTTGATAAGCCTTACGACGTGAAGGAGAGTTTGGTTGGTGCTTGTCAATACAATCAACTGAAAGACCGTTGAACATATAGAGAGGACCCATCCATTCAGAGTCACGCTTTGCAAGATAATCGTTGACAGTTACGACGTGGACACCATTACCAGTGAGGGCATTAAGGAATACTGGAAGGGTAGCAACAAGGGTTTTACCTTCACCAGTAGCCATCTCGGCAATCTTACCTTGATGAAGAACTGTACCACCGAATACCTGTACATCATAGTGAACCATTTCCCACTTGAGGTCATTACCACCTGCTGTCCAGTGGTTGTGGTAGATAGCCTTGTCGCCATCAATAGTGATAAAGTCCTTTGAAGGGTCTGCAGCCAACTCACGATCGAAGTCGGTGGCTGTTACGATTGTTTCCTCATTCTCAGAGAAACGACGTGCTGTATCCTTGACAATAGAGAATGCTACTGGCATAACTTCATCGAGAGCCTTCTCATAGTTGTCAAGAGCTTCTTTCTCAAGTTTATCTATTTGATTGAAAATAGCTTCACGGTCTTCAATCGGTGTAGCTTCAATTGTTGCACGAAGTTCGGCTATCTTCTCACGTTGTTCCTTACCTGCATCCTGGACATACTTCTGGATTTCCTTTGTCTTTGCACGCAATTCGTCATTGCTGAGTGCTTTAATCTCTGGATATGTAGCCTTTACCTTATCTACGTATGGCTGTATAAGCTTCATATCACGTGTTGACTTATCTCCGAAAAGTGCCTTTAATATCTTATTGAAATTCATTTATTCAAATTGAGTTTGTTATTTATATTAGAGGTTTTCCCTCTTTGTTTACTTCTATATATCTATGTTTTGTAATATTGTTTATTACGCTAAAGGAAGTAAACTGGGGGCACGAATCTTGATTCCAGTCCTTAAGGAAAGATTAGGAAGGAATAGTTGTGATTCCTGATTATTATTTGATTGAGATGTTAAAGTAATGGAATAATTGTCGTATAAGTCTGTCACAAAGACTGCTTTGCTTTGTGCAGGCTCTGTTTCTTCGTCTTCTTTAATCTGCTTAAAGGCCTCAAGAACTGACAGAATCTCCTGTTCAACGCCCTTAAACGCTTGCTTATGGCAAAGATCTTCGATGTTGACATCACCCAACGCAATCTTTAGCGCAGACTGATAGCTCTGCGCCTCGACTCCTGTTGCCGCAAGTACGACAAGTAAAGCGGTGATGTATTTATTCATTATCTTTTATTTCTTTGGACTACTCACGGTTGGTACAACCGCTTTATTAATCCGCAAATGTACTATACAATGTAATAGCAAGAATGATGCCACAATTAATATTGGCAGTGGTATTTCTTGGAATAAACTTCCGAAAAGTCCTAAAATGATAAGGACTCCCCATATTTTCCACCATATTACCTTCTTCTTTTTAATTGTACTATATAGGAAGAACAATGGTAAAGGATTAAAGAATAATAGGATGAAATTCAAGCTAACACATGGATGTTGTGAGAAAATCATAACGAAGAAGATAATTCCCATGAGCCCCGATGTAAGCATTAAAGCTAAGTCCCACGCCCAATAAACCTGCTGTCTACGATAGCTAAAGAGCATCATTACAAGACTGATAACTGCAAATATGAGTGCTACAGATAGCGGAGAAAGTGGAAAAACTGGTTCTGCCACTTCTGTTTCAGCATCTAATAGTATGTTAGTTTCCTTTACTAAAGGCTTTCCGTTGTATCTTGCTTTGTCAAAGTCACTCCTTAAGTTCTCTGGAAGAAACTGCTGTTCAGACTTTGTTGTCTTACGATCAGCATTCACACCGAGTAGGAGGTCTTCTCCGAATTGTGACCATTCATATTTATTGTTCCATTTATGTATCATAGAACGGAACGTTGCATCTTCTTCTGCTGGTGGATAAACAACCTTTCCATGGAGGTGATTAACGAGCATATCACGTGCCCTTGTGGTACAGTTGTCAAAGAAGTAGTTGTAGCGATAAACTACATTTTCAGGTTTCATGTTCTCCTGCAAAGCTTTATAGATAACCTCTTTATCCTCAGCTGATAAATTAAGAACCTGTTCGACAACTCCTCGCCCTTCATAACTATATTGAGCAAGGAACATATCCATAGGTTGAACTCCCATGCGATAGTCTGTCATACCAAGAACAAAACGAGGGATAAAGTAGGTTTGGTCGAGGGAGAAAATACCATAGTTGATGGCAAGGTCTTCTCCGCTTTCTTTGTCGTAATATCGAATAGCGGTATGACCATATTGTGCCCAAACTTCTTTACCGGGTGAACAAGTCAAAAGGGATATCTGAATACGATCAGGATTAGTCATAGACTGAGCCCCCGCTGTAGCGTTAACAACAGACAGGATGAAAGTCAGTACAATATATAATAATCCCTTTTTCATTTTCTCCGCAAAGGTAGTAAAAAAGCATGAGAGCACAAAGAAAGCTTATTAAAAATCAAAATCCTTTATTGTTTTTCTGCAATATAGATTTTTTTTAATAACTTTGCGCCAATATATTGTTTAGACATATCGTCAGAATAAGAAAAAGAAAGCGAATGAAAAAGATAATTGCAGCAGCGTTCCTTGCAGGTCTTGCAGTACAGGTGTCAGCTCAAAGCGGAACTAACTCTCCATATAGTCAGTATGGATTAGGTGCTTTGACATCTCAGGCAACAAGTTTTAATCGTGGTATGAACGGATTGGCATACGGATTTCATGAGCGTAATCAGGTGAACTATGCGAACCCTGCTTCATACGCTTCTGTTGACTCTCTTTCATTTATATTTGATGCAGGTGTTAGCCTTCAGTTGACTAATTTTGAGGAAAATGGTAACAAGGTAAATGCTAAGAATGCTGATATTGAATACGTTGTTGCGTCATTCAGAGCTTTTAAGCATGTGGGTGTTAGCTTTGGTCTTTTACCTTATACAAATGTAGGTTACAACTTTAGTAACACTCAAAATGTCAATGCTTTCCCAAGCACATCTTCTGTAAATGCTACGTATTCCAATGCTTATAATGGTAGTGGTGGTTTACATCTTGTTTATTTAGGTGCTGGTTGGGAGCCTTTTAAGGGTTTCTCATTTGGTGCGAATATTGGTTACTTGTGGGGAACATTGAATCGTAATTCGACAAATACCTATAGTGACAGTTATGTTAATACATTGTCAAAGAATTACTCTGCACAGGTAAAAAGCTACAAGGTTGACTTCGGTGCACAATATACTTATGCTGTAGATAAGAAGAATGAGCTGACCTTGGGTCTTACTTACTCTCTTGGACATAATTTAGGGACAGAGGCTGAGTGTAATTTGATTTCAACAAATTCACAAACAAGCATTTCTGATACAACTCGTTATGTTGTATCAAACTCTCTTGAACTGCCTCATACTTTCGGAGTTGGTTTGATGTGGAATCATAATAACCGTCTGAAGTTCGGTGTTGACTATCAGTTGCAGAAGTGGGCTAAGCTAAAGTACCCACAATTAACCACAGTCAATGGTACAACAAGCTATAATCTTGTTGATGGACAATTCAATGATCGTCATAAGTTCACATTAGGTGGTGACTACTGCAAGGGCGAACGCTATCGTGGTTTCTTTAGTCGTATGCACTATCGAGCAGGTTTTAGCTATGCCAGTCCTTATCTAAAGATTAATGGTGTAGACGGTCCACGAGAGCTTTCTGCAAGCCTTGGAGTTGGGATTCCAATCCTCAATGCTTACAATAATCGCAGTATGTTGAATATCAGTGCAGAGTGGGCGAACCAGAGTGTTACGGGAATGATTAAGGAAAATATGTTCCGTATCAACGTTGGTTTCACATTTAATGAGCGCTGGTTTGCTAAGTTCAAGGTTGAATAATATGCGTTCAAGCCTTTATTCATTTTTTATTGGATTAGTATTATTTACAGCGAGCTATGCTATGGTTTCCTGTTCGGAGGAACGTGAGCATACTGCTCCTGCTATTCATGACCGTGACTCTGTGCCGGTTATGACTACATATGGTGTCAATACTCTTATCTCAGATTCAGGCGTTATTAAATATCGTATTGTTACTGAGCGTTGGGAAATTAATGAGAATAGAAGACCTTCGCGTTGGACTTTCAATAAAGGAATCCTACTTACTCAGTTTGATTTGAAGAAACATGTAGTGGGCTATATTCAATGTGACTCTGCTGTTTACTTTGATAAGGACCGTCGTTGGGAACTAAGAGGGCGTGTAAGAATCCTTACAGCGCAAGGGCTTAATTTCTATAGCAATGAACTCTATTGGGATGAGCGTAACCATGAGATGTGGTCATATTCTTATTCACACCTCAAGACACCTGATAAGGAATTGCAAGGAAACTGGTTCCATAGCGATGAGCAGATGACAAATTACGAGATACGACAGACAAAGGGGTGGGGCATCTTCTCTAATAATGAGTTTATGTCGCCTGCTGGTTCTCCTCCCTTTACGCCTATTGATACCACACGTGTTGATAGCATGAAAGGTCCTGTAGTTAAACAAAAGTAATAATTGTAGTTTGATAAAACTTAAATATTCTTCCCTACCATGTATAATCTCTCTTAAATAGATAGTTTCGTGTTGTTTTAAGCGTTAGTAAGTTTATCCTTACAATCCTTACTTACAACAAGTTATTCTCCTTTCATTAATCTATTGCATTGCAATTAGTGCTCCGCACCATTGGTGCTAAGCCTTCGCACGACATGTGTGGGGCATCAACACAATCATAGAATATGAGAAAATAGGTTCATAACTATTGTATATAGGAAGAGACTTATGACTAACATGTACGGGAAATGTTTACCAAGTCGCACTAAATAGTAATAAGAAATTGGATATAAATTTAATTATAGGAATTATAATAACAATGGTACTCTCTGCATTCTTTTCAGGAATGGAGATTGCCTTTGTTGCAAGTAATCGTCTTCTTGCGGAGATGGATAAGGAGAAGAATGGTATTGCACAAAAGTGTCTAACCATCTATTATAATAATCCGAATGGTTTTGTATCTACGATGCTTGTAGGTAACAACATTGTTCTTGTTATGTATGGTATCTTCTTTGCTCAGATATTTGATACGACACTGTTTGCATCGTTTGATTCAGCAACACGTGTGATATTAGATACTTTAGCATCAACACTCGTCATTCTTTTTACAGGAGAGTTCTTACCTAAGACCTTGTTTAAGAGCAATCCTAACCGCTTACTTACCTTTTTTGCCCCATTGGCATATGTCTTTTTTATTATTCTTTGGCCTATTAGTCGCTTTGCAACCTTTCTTGCGCGAGTCCTCTTGCGTCTTGTTGGTGTAAAGATGGATGAGAAAGAGTCTGATGGTACGTTTACGAGAGTAGACCTTGACCACCTTGTACAGAGTACTATTGAGAATGCTAAGAACGAAGATGAAATAGAAGACGAGGTAAAGATATTCCAAAATGCCTTGGAATTTCAAGATACGAAAGTGCGTGATTGCATGGTGCCACGTACTGAGATTAAGGCTGTTGAAGAGAATTGCTCGCTCGAAGAACTACAGCAAATGTTTATAGAAAGTGGTAACTCTAAGATAGTTGTTTATGAAGGGGATATCGATCATATAAAGGGTTATATTCACTCTTCAGAGATGTTCCGTTCTCCAAAGAACTGGAAAGACCATATCCGACAAATGCCGTTTGTGCCAGAGACGATGGCTGCACATAAACTTATGCAGGTTTTTCTTCTCCAAAAGAAAAGCTTGGGAGTCGTTGTGGACGAGTTTGGCGGTACCAGTGGTATTGTTTCATTGGAAGACATTGTAGAAGAAATCTTCGGCGACATTGAGGACGAGCATGACAATACAAAGTATATTGCAAAGCAGATAAATGATAACGAGTATGTCCTTTCGGCACGTTTGGAGATTGACAAGGTGAATGAAATGTTCAATCTTGATTTGCCAGAGAATGATGATTATATGACAGTCGGAGGCTTATTGTTACACGTCTATCAGAGTTTTCCAAAACTAAACGAAATCATTACCGTTGGGCAATATGAGTTTAAGATAATCAAGAACACTATGACAAAAATAGAACTCGTACGGCTAAAAGTCAATGGTACAGAGTAATTTCTGAATGAAAAATTATGATACTTGCCCTTTTTTTTGTATTTTTGTGGGCAATTTGTCATATTGAATAGAATAATTAAAATCAAATAATAAATCTAAAATGGCAGCATTAGGAAAAATTAGAAGCAAAGGCGGCATACTGGTAGGCGCTATCGGTCTTGCCTTGTTTGCATTCTTAGCTGGAGATGCAGCTCGCTCGTGTGATGGAATCAAGGGCGAAGCGCGTCAGCAGATTGGAGAAATCTTGGGCAAAAAGATTAGTGTCCAGGATTATCAGAAGTTGATTGATGAGTATCAGTCTGCAATTAAGTTTACTATGCAGCGTGATAATCTCACCGATCAGGAACTTAATCAAGTAAAGGACCAAGTTTGGCAGCAGCTTGTAAGCAATCGTGTTATCGAGGCTGATGCAGAGAAGGTTGGTCTTACTGTAACAGAGAAAGAGATTCAGAACGTATTGAATGAGGGTACTAATCCAATGTTGGTTCAGACTCCATTCGTGAACCAGCAGACTGGTCGTTTTGATGTAAATGCTCTAAAGCAGTTCTTTGATAGCTATAACAAGGCTAAGGCTGCAAAGTCTCCACAGGTAGAGCAGATGCAGCCTATCTATGACTATTGGCTCTTTGTAGAGAAGAATCTTCGTGCTCAGTTGCTCGGTCAGAAGTATCAGGCACTGCTCGCAAGTTGTGTTCTCTCAAACAAGGCTGAGGCTAAGATGGCTTTCAAGGATAATAACGAGGAAAGTCAGATTCAACTTGCTTCTTTGGCTTACAGCACTGTAAAGGATGCTGATGTTAAGGTGACAGACGATGACCTCAAGGCTAAGTATGCAGAATTGAAGCCAGCTTTCCGCCAAAATGTTGAGACACGTGATATCAAGTTTGTTGACTTCCAGATTAAGGCAAGTGCTGCAGACCGCAGTCAGGTTGTTAAGGAGATGAACGACTTCCAGAAGCAACTTGCTTCTGCAAAAGATCCTGCTGCTGTTGTTAGCAAGAGTGGTTCTGAGATTCCTTATCTTGGTCTTCCTGTAAGTAACAAGGCTTATCAGCAGTATCCTGACATTGCATCAAAAATTGATTCACTTTCTGTAGGTACAACTGGTGTTGTTGAAAACGCTCAGGATAATACTTTGAATATTATCCGTGTACTTTCTAAGGCACAGTTGGCAGACTCAATCCAGTTCCGTCAGATTAATATTGCAGCTGCAACTCCTGATGAAGCACGTGCTAAGGCAGACTCAATCCAGAAGGCATTGGCTGGTGGTGCTGATTTTGATGCACTTGCAAAGCGTTATGGTCAGACTGGTGAGAAGGTATGGTTTACTGGTCAGCAGTACGAGATGGCTCCAAGTATGAGTCAAGACAACCGTACATTTATAAATGCTCTGCTCAATGGTGAGGTGAATGCAACGCAGAATCTTGCTCTTACGCAGGGTAACATTATCCTTCAGGTACTTGATAAGAAGGCCTTTACAACAAAGACAACTGCTGCTGTTATTAAGAAGGTCGTAGACTTCTCTAAGGCTACACGCAGCAATGCTTACAATAAGTTCTCTGAGTTTGTTGCTAAGAGTTCTACTGTAGCAGACCTTGAGAAGAATGCTCCTAAGTCTGGTTATCAGGTTCAGTCACTCAATGACATCTCTACGGCTGAGCACTATGTTGGTGGTATTCCTGGTACACGTGACGCGCTGAAGTGGCTCTTCGAGGCTAAGCAGGGTGAGGTTTCACCTCTCTATGAGTGTGGTAATAATGATCACCTCTTGGTTATCGCTTTGACTGCTGTTCATCCACAGGGCTATCGTTCATGGGATGATGCACAGGTAAAGGAAATCCTCAAACGTGAGGTTATTAAAGATAAGAAGGCTGAGAAGCTCATGGCTAAGCTCAAGGGTGTAAACTCTATTGCAGCAGCTCAGGCTAAGGGTGCTAAGGTTTCTTCTGTTAATCAGATTACATTTGCAGCTCCAGCATTCGTACAAGCAACTGGTTCTGTAGAGCCAGCTCTCTCTGGTGCAGTTGCAGGTACAGCAGCAGGCAAGTTCTCTAAGGCTCCTGTAAAGGGTAATGCTGGTGTTTATGTGTTCCAGGTAGTAAAGAAGTCTATGCGTGCAGGTTCTAAGTACGATGAGACTTTGGTAATGCAGCAGGCTGCTCAGGCAAATATGCAGTTGGTTGGTAACTTTATGCAGGATCTAATCCTTAAGGCAAAGGTTGTTGATAACCGCTACCTCTTCTTCTAAGAGATAACTACACCTTATATATATAAGACGGATGTACTATCAAAGTATATCCGTCTTTTTTCTTTATATAGCTTTTTTGTGGCTTTAACAAGTTGAATATCGTGTTATAATAATTATTTCTTTGAAGCTCTCATTTAAGCTAATCTTTATACATTTCCGCACATAATATTTTGAAATGTGCTTATAAATATGTATCTTTGCACACAGATTGAAATATTGTGCAATGGAAAAGATTCCGAGTTTTAATGAATTAATAGAGAAGAGTATCATCGAACATTGGGACCGTGATGCTCTAACAGATTATAAAGGCAAGACCCTTCAATATCATGATGTTGCAAGAAAGATTGAAAAGTTGCACATTATGTTTGAGGCAAGTGGTGTAAAACGTGGTGATAAGATAGCGCTATGTGGAAGAAACTCTTCTGCTTGGGCTGCTTCTTTCCTTGCAGTACTCACTTATGGTGCGGTAGCTGTGCCTATCTTGCATGAGTTTATGCCAGAGCAGATTCATAACATTGTCAATCACTCAGATGCAAAACTTCTTTTTGTAGGTGATGTCGTTGTGACTCAGATTGACGCCATGAAGATGCCAAACTTGGAGGGAATTATTTATATTCCAGATTACTCATTGGTAGTAAGTCGTACGGATAAGTTGACTTATGCACGTGAACATCTCAATGAGGAGTTTGGACGTCGTTACCCTAAATACTTCCGTCCAGAGCATATACATTACTATCGTGAGCAGAGTCCAGACGAACTTGCTTTGATAAATTATACCAGTGGAACCACAGGCCGCTCTAAAGGTGTAATGCTTCCATACCGTTCTTTATGGAGCAATGCTGATTTTGCTAAGCATGTTTTAGGCCATGTAATTAAGCCCGGAGATAATGTTATCAGTATTCTTCCAATGGCTCACATGTATGGAATGGCTTTCGAGTTTATCTATGAGTTCCTCTCAGGTGTTCATATTTACTATTTGACACGTATCCCTTCTCCTGCTATTATCTCTCAAGCACTTCAAGAGGTAAAGCCTGTTATTATGATTGCTGTACCTTTGGTAATTGAGAAGATTATTCGTAAGAAGGTATTCCCAAAGATTCAGAACAATCGTATGCGTCTCCTGCTGAATATGCCAGTAATTAATAAGAAGGTACGTGCAAAGATTCGTGAGCAGGTATATCAGGCCTTTGGTGGTAATCTTTACGAGATTATTATTGGTGGAGCAGCTCTCAATGGTGAAATCGAAAGTTTCTTACGTCGCATAGAGTTCCCATATACTGTAGGTTATGGTGCAACAGAATGTGGTCCAATTATCTGTTATCGTGATTGGAAGACTTTTAAGCAAGGCTCTTGTGGTCAGGCAGCTTTACACCAGGAAGTACGTATCAATAGTTCTGATCCAGTAAACGTGCCAGGTGAAATCTTGACCAAGGGACCTAATGTTCTTCTTGGTTACTATAAGAATGAAGAAGATACAGGTCAGACGATTGACAAAGATGGTTGGTTCCATACCGGTGACCTTGGTTTGATGGATGAGGATGGTAACGTCTTTATTAAGGGACGTTCTAAGAATATGCTTCTTGGAAGTAATGGGCAAAATATCTATCCAGAAGAGATTGAGGATAAACTTAATTCTCTGCCTCTCGTAAGTGAATGTTTAGTTATTCAGAGTGGTGAAAAGCTTATTGCCTTAGTTCATCCTGATTATGACGAGGCTCAGAACTTAGGACTCAATGCGGATGACCTCAAGAATATTATGGAGGAAAACCGCACACAGTTGAATACAATTGTACCAGCTTACTGCAAGGTTGCTGAGATACGTATTCAAGAAGAGGAGTTTGAAAAGACACCTAAGAAGTCAATCAAGCGATTCTTATACACAGAATAATCTTTTATTCTATTAGAATATCGGGGATATAAATCCTCTTTTATCCAGCATTTTATGCAACTATGGGTAGAAGGGAATTTATGTCCCTCTTTTGTTTTTACCCTTTTGATAGATTGATTTATAGTTGAGAAATTCTAACTTTGCCCTTTATTATAGTGAGACTATAATAAGTAATGTAAAATAAATTCACATAATCTATTTGTAAAGACCACCAAATAGCTTTCTATTAACGCCCTTTTGGCTTGCAAAAGGTGCCCTTTTGGAGTCTTATTAACGCCCTTTTGAAAGCTATCTAAGCACCTTTTAAAAAGCTGCCTTGTAATATTTTGAGTGTCAGGAGATTACAGAGGTATGGTGTATGCCTGTTTTTAGGTGTAAAATAGGATGTTGACTTGTGGGTTTTGTAATTTTTTTCTTTCCTTCTAATATGCACTCATCAAACTTATTTTAAGCTGATGAGATAGAATTAATCGGCTATGATTGACTCTGAACTTTAGAAAGAAATATGCATTGACAGACAGTACTATAACATTGTTAGTGATCTGCCAGTATCCCATAATAATCGTTTTGCCCAACGGAGAACAACCAATGCGCTGACAACGGCTACTGCTGAGTCAATCCAAGTAATGTTCCAAAACATGGCACAGAGTATTCCGATGATTGCTCCAATCTCTGTTAGAGCATCTGAAAGGACATGGAGGTAGGCTGCATGGCTATTGTAGTCTGCTGCACCATGATGTCCATGAAGGATTGAAGCACTAATAGTGTTTGCTACCAAACCTATTCCTGCTGTTGTTAATGCCAATTCATAGTTGTGGATTTCTCCATGTGAAGATAATCGTTCTACTGCTTCTACGATAATAAAGATAGCTGTGAGAATCAGGAATATACCACTTGTGAAAGCAGCTAAGTTTAGTATCTTTTCTGTATCGTAATGGGTCGTACCCTTGTTTTGTAAGTAGCGTACTAACACGTAGGCTGCCCAGTTGAGTCCGATAACCAATACGTGTGAACCCATGTGAACGCCATCTGCAAAGAGTGCCATTGAGTGGGAAGATAGTCCCACAACAATTTCAGCAAGCATAACACAGAAGGCGAAGACTACCACAAAGGCAGTACGTTTTTCTTGTGAAGAACGTTCTATCTTGTTTGACATTGTTTTCTTTAATTCCTAATGTTTAGTTATATATGCTTATGAATCAAGATTCAGAAGCCATAACCCTTAATCTTTAGTTGTTTATAATTCCGAAATGAATGAAGGCATTACGTATACCGTCCTCATCTACACTTGTTGTGACATAGTTAGCTACAGCTTTTATTCCTTCATAGGCATTTCCCATTGCGACACCGATACCAGCTGTTTGGAGAATCGTCATGTCATTGCCACCATCACCGAAGGCAATACATTCTTCCAAACCGATACCAAGGTGCTTTGACATCTGCTTCAATGCGTTCCCTTTGTCAGCTCCTTGTACAGTAATATCGGTGAAATTTGGATGCCAACGTGCTGATACACAGTGTGGCATTGATGGAGAAATAGCCTTCTCATCTTCTTCACTAAAGAAAGGAGTTAGCTGCAGAACGGATTGGCTAAGCAGTGGCTCTACAGGTTTATTGATATCGATGTTGTTAACACCCAAGGCTTGGACGAAGATTTCGTCAAAGATAGGTTTATGATTATGAAGTGCAACAACATCTCGACCACATACCAAAACGGCATAGTCGCGACGGCTGGCATCCTCAATCATTGCTCGTACCTCGGTTTCGGGAATAGGCATCAAAGTGATATCCTCTTCGCCAATAAAGGAACGTGCACCATTAAAGGTGATATATCCATCAATAAGATGTCGGATGGCATCAATGTTATTAATAATGGCTACAGGGCGTCCGGTGGAGATGAAAATCTTCACGCCTTGTTCTTTTGCCTGCTCAATAGCCTTTATAGTAGATGCTGGAATCTGATGCGTCTTAAAGGATACTAACGTACCATCTATGTCGAAGAATGCAGCTTTTATTGCCATGATGAATCACTTTTAGAGTACAAAGATACAAAAATATCTTGTAATCAAGTGAATTTATGGCTATGCAGTCAGTCTAAATAAATTAAATACTGCTCCTTACGGCTCGTTCCTTAATTTTATTGTACCTTTGCACTCATGAGTAAAGGTAAGTTAAAGAAATTTGCAGAGATGGAAACGTTTAAGAACGTTTTCCAATATCCTTATGGCGTTATCAGTGAAGTTCCGTTTGAAATGAGAGGGCATTGGCGTGAACAATATTTCCATAACGATAACCCGATTGTACTTGAGTTGGGATGTGGTAAGGGGGAATATACTGTTGGTTTGGCACGTGTTTACCCTAATATCAACTTTATTGGCGTTGATATCAAGGGTGCTCGTATCTATACAGGTGCTAAACAAGCTTTGGAAGAAGGGTTGGATAATGTAGCTTTCTTGCGTACCAGCATTGAGATTATCGACCGTTTCTTTAGCGAAGATGAGGTGCAAGAGATATGGCTTACCTTCTCGGATCCTCAGATGAAGAACGTGCATAAGCGTCTGACTTCTACCTTCTTCATGAATCGTTATCGTCGTTTCTTGATAGATGGTGGACTTGTTCATCTGAAGACAGACTCTAATTTTCTCTTTACATACACCACCTATATGGTTGATGTGAACAAACTACCAGTTCTGTTCCGTACAGAAGACCTCTATGGTAATGAGTTAAGCGAGGGTAGGGTGGCTGAAAATCAGATGGATGAGAAGACACGTGAGATTCTTGGTATTCATACTTATTATGAGAATCAATGGATTGAACGTGGATTGAACATCAAGTATATGAAGTTCCAGTTACCAAGAGAAGGTGAACTGGTAGAGCCAGATGTTGAGATTGAACTTGATGATTACCGCTCATTTAAGCGCACGAAACGCAGTGGATTGACTACGAGTAAGTAGCGTTGTTCTGATGTTTGCGAGGTAAAAACATATATATATGAATTTTGAAATGGATAAGTTTCACTATCCATTTCGGCTTTTTGACTTTTCTTACCCATATAGTTATCTATGGGATTAAAGCATAAAAAAGACACTAACTTCTATTTTCTTCTTTTGAAAGAGACAGAAGTTAGTGTCTTTATTATTTTGTTTGTTTTATCTTTTCAAGCTTATAATGTATGTCCATCAAGATAATCTTGAAGAACTGTTTTATAACTATCTGAGATTGGAAGGATAGAATCTCCGATTACAACGCGGAAACGATCAATGCCGTCAATCTTCTTCATGTGTACGATGTAGGAACGATGAATGCGCATGAATTCAGGTTTAGGAAGTGACTCCTCAATCTTCTTCATGTTCATTAAACTCATGATTGGCTTATGGTCGTTAGCAAGATAAATCTTAACATAGTCCTTCAATCCTTCAATATAGAGGATGTCATCAAACATGATTTTAACCAGTTTGTACTCGCTCTTCACAAAGATAAAGCGGTCGTTCGACGCATTCTCTGTCTGACGGGTACTTTGGAACCAGTCTAAAGCCCTGTTTGCACCAGCTAAGAAGTCATCATAGCTAATTGGCTTCATAAGATAATCAATTGCATTTGCCTTGTAACCATCGATAGCATATTGGCTGAAAGCAGTTGTGAAAATAATCTTAGTTTCCTTTGGTAGAATCTTTGCAAACTCCAGTCCACTAAGTTCAGGCATCTGTATATCTAAGAATATGAGGTCAACCCTATTCTCACGGATGGCTTTTACGCCTTCTACAGCACTATTAAAAACACCAATTAAGTTCAAAAAGAGTGTTTTCTTAGCATAACTCGCAAGCAAGTCTGCTGCTAAAGGTTCGTCGTCAATGATTATACAGTTTAGTGTCATAAATGATAATTTTAGATGAATATGTATTTCTATTACTATCAAATCCCTTCTCCCATTTGTACTTACCAGGGTAAGCAAGCTCAAGACGGCGCTCCACTTGTTTGAGACCTATGCCATGGCCGTTCCTTTCTGCCTCTCCCTTTGGGTTGTTACTGTTTTGTATGGAGAATATTATTTGCTCATTATTTGCATCTAACTTTATGTGAATAAAGTTCTTTTGCTCTGGATTAATACCATGTTTAAAGGCATTCTCTAACAATGAGATAAATATCATTGGCGCAACATGGATGTTACAATTAGATGGGATGTTACACTCGCGTTTGATTTCTACATTCTCTGGTATGCGTATCATCATCAAGTCGACATAATTGTGTAAGAACTCTACTTCTTCCTTCAGGCAGACGTAAGGCTGCTGGTTGTCATAGAGAATATGTCGTAACATCTTTGAAAGGTCGATAATTGCCTTCTGCGCCTTTTCTGTATCGAAAGCTGTCAGCGCGTAGATATTATTCATTGTGTTGAGCAAAAAGTGTGGGTTGACTTGCTGACGTAAGTTTACCAACTCGGCTTTTGTCATTGCTGTTTCTGCCTCACGCTTTTCCTTTTCAGCCTTTGACCAACGCTGTGCCATTAGTATCGATGTAGCAACACCAGCACAGATACTTAGGTTAAAGACATTGCGTATAATAAAAAAGATGTGTGGGTATACGTACTTGTTCTCTTTGTTTTCTACAAAGATTTGGTATGGATAAGTCATCAGGTTTTGCTCACCTGAGATGTAGTATAACCATTCGTGCTGTACAATAGATAAGAAAAGGATGAGCAGTGTATTGATTACCCAAAACTCTTTCTTCCGTCCCTTTAATAACATGGGGGCAAGTACAAAATAATTGGTATATGCAACTGCCATCATTGAAAGGGGAATGATATATATCGACAAGTCGTTTTGCCATGATGTATGTCCTTGCGGAGCGTACAAAATTGGTATGAGGAAAAGCGGAAGCCAAATGATAATTTGGTTCCAAAAGCTCTTAAATATGTCTGTTTGTTTCCTCATTTATTACTTTTATTTGTCTTTACAACTATATCTGCAAACAAAGGTAATAAAACTTTTTGTAAAATAAAATGTATTGATTGAATATGTGAGTTTTTTTTACATTAACCTATTGTTATATATATACAAAAGGTTTTTAATTAACTTATTTTTATAATAAAACAACCCTAAACAACACTGAAATAGCTTTCTTTACTCTATTTCCTACGTTGTTTAGGGTTGTTAGATGCTATGACAATAAATATTTACAATATCTATTTTGTAAAGCTGTTTAAGCGTGCTATATATTTGCCAAGAATGTCAAACTCGAGGTTTACCACAGTGCCAATATGAATGTCAGCAAAATTGGTATTCTCTCGTGTGTAAGGAATGATGGCTACCTTAAAGCTGTTATCTGTTGGTTCGCAAACAGTCAGTGAGACACCATTGACCGTAACTGACCCTTTATCAACAGTGAAATAGCCACGTTGTGCCATCTCTCGGTTACACGGATATTCGAAGGTGAAATAGGTACTACCATCTGCATCTTCCATATTAACACACTTTGCTGTTTGATCGACGTGACCTTGTACGATGTGTCCATCTAATCTACCGTTCATAATCATTGAACGTTCTATATTCACACGATCTCCCACTTTGAGTAAGCCTAAGTTCGAGCGTTCAAGGGTTTCCTTCATGGCTGTCACCGTATAGGTATCGTCTTGGAAGCGAACGACTGTAAGGCACACGCCATTGTGCGCAATACTTTGGTCAATCTTCAATTCCTTTGTAAATGAACATTGAAAGGTGAAATGGATATTCTCCTGTTCATGTTCAATCCCTCTAAGGATTGCCATCTCTTCTACAATTCCTGAGAACATTGCTAAATTTCTTTTATTATCCCCTTTAAGAAAGCTTAAATGAAGGTATAAGTATTGATAGATAATCTTTTATAACTTCACAGGCTACTTATAGGAGGTTAGGTTTTACATAATTACTATACGCTTGAATAATTGAAAAAGGTGGGGAATCACTTGGAAACCCCACCTCAATCCCTCTTCTTATAAGAAATGGGAAATAGAAAAGTCGTATCGACGATGTGATGAAAAGTCCGAGTATCAATGATAAGAGAGCTCCTCGTCTTTGTAATCCACTGACCTTGCGGCTTAGTCGCTGGAATGCGATTTATGTGGCCCGCCATTAACAAAAGAAGTCATCTCGGGTTTTCTAATTTATTTGATGACTATCCCGATCGAATCGATACGACTAAATCTGTATCCTTTCTGCGTGCAAAGGTAGCATAAAGATTTTTATCCTCCAAACATTTTATACTTAAAAGTATTTACTTCTGGAGGTGAATCCCTTTGTTCTTTGTGTTGAAAGGAGCAGAAATGATAATGTTCTTTTGTGTATAACTTTAATAGTTTATTGGTTTTGTAACCTTCTTTTGACAATAATTTGCTCTCGTTTTAACCATATATTAGAAGGCGTTAAACCCTCCGCACAATTGGTGCTAAGTATTAACACCACATGTACTAAGCCTCCGCACCATACGTGCTAAGTATTGACACGTTGATAAAATGAGGGAAGAAAGGCTCATTATTGTCATTTTAGAGAATGATACTAATATCCCTATTTTTTAGAGGAGTGCATCTTGTAGAATCTCACTTAACGTAGGATGGATATGAATGATGTCACGTATCTTATCCAGTTTAGCATCATAATTCATTAAAGCTGCAACTTCTTGAATAAGGTCGGCAGAGTGAGCACCATAGCAGTGTGCACCTAATATAGAGCCATCTTCAGCTATAAGCACCTTTATCATACCTTCAGTTTCTTCCATGCTTAAAGCCTTACCATTGGCACGATAGAAACCTTTTCGAGTAGAGTACTTGATTTCCTCAGCTTTACACTGGTCTTCAGTCTTACCTACGCAGGCTGCTTCTGGATATGTAAAGATCGCAGATGGCATGATATTAAGTCTAATGTTATCGTCCTTTCCAAGAATATGATTGACAGCGCGGAAGCCTTGGAAGGTTGCTGCATGCGCTAACATTTGGCGTGCATTGACGTCACCGATAGCATATACACCCTTTACATTTGTTTCCATATTGTCATTGACAACAATACCCTTTGCGTTTACTTCTATACCAGTCGATTCAATACCGATATTGTCGAAGTTAGCTTGACGACCGGTAGCAATCAATACAAGGTCGGTATCAATTCTATCTTCTTTACCCTTTTTGTCGAATACAACGGTTGTATACTCCTGTCCACTCTCTGCAGGTGATAGGATTTGTTTTACTGCACTCTGCATGTAGAAGGTCACACCTCTTTTCTCTAATGTCTTCCTTAAGCGTTTAGCTATATCGCTGTCAATAGGAGGGAGGCTTTCCTTCATAAATTCAATAACTGTCACTTCACTACCGAATGTTGAGAAAGCTGAAGCAAATTCCATTCCGATAACTCCTGCCCCAATGATTGTGAGGCGGTTAGGAACTTTCGCAATAGAAAGTAATTCCGTGGATGTGACAATGTTTTGTGCTGTTTCAGACTGGCTCAAGAAGTCTTCTTCACTCATGAAAGGTGGCATCTTTGAACGTGAACCAGTCGCAATGATGATATGCTCAGCCTCTATTTGTTCGCCATTTACTTCAACAACATGGTCAGAAACAAAACGAGCCTCACCTATAATAAAATCTATACCAGGCTGACTAAGTAAAGTGCTTACGCCCTCTCTAAGTTGATTGATAACTCCTTCTTTCCTCTCCATTACCTTCGCAAAATCGAGTGGGGGAGTCGTTTCGTAAAGAGAAGAAGTCGTAAGGCGTAGCTCTGCATCATGTGCAAGGCATTTCGTAGGAATACAACCAGCATTCAGACACGTTCCACCAGGCTGTGCTTTCTCAATGATTGTCACTTCCAAACCATTCTGAGCAGCATAGGAAGCGGTTCGGTAACCACCAGGTCCCGAACCGATTATTAATAGATTTGTTTTTTTCATATTCAATCTCTTATAGAGTTACTGTGGAGATATGCTATACATTCTCCTCTACGTCGTTGACAAGCTGACGATAAGTAAGGATTGGATGCTTAGCTGCAAGAACATCATCTACACGTCCAATAGGTGTGTTGTATGGTGCTCCCTTAACAAGCTCTGGGTTCTCAAGAGCCTCTTTAGCAATAGTATGCATCACCTCTATAAATCCATCAATAGTGTCCTTACTTTCTGTTTCTGTTGGTTCAATCATCATAGCCTCATGGAACAGAAGTGGGAAATATATTGTTGGAGCATGATAGCCATAATCAAGTAAGCGTTTGGCAACATCCATTGTTGTTACACCGGTACTCTTATCCTTCAAGCCATCGAATACAAACTCGTGTTTACAAAGTGTGTCAATAGGAAGCTCGTAATCATCCTTTAAACATTCCTTGATATAGTTCGCATTTAGAGTTGCAAATGGTCCAACCTCCTTGAGATGCTTCTTGCCAAGTGTGAGAATATAAGTGTAGGCACGAAGAATAACGAGGAAATTGCCGAGGTAACCACTAATACGAATATTATCAGATGAGAATTCTCCTGTCGTATCTGGATTGTCAATAACAAAACCATCCTTCGTCTTCTTTACATGTGGCTTTGGTAGGAATGGAATTAGTTTCTCACCGACACCGACAGGACCAGCACCAGGACCACCTCCACCATGTGGTGTAGAGAATGTCTTGTGTAGATTGAGGTGAATAACATCGAATCCCATGTCTCCAGGACGTGCTGCACCTAATAGTGGGTTGAGGTTGGCACCATCATAGTACAGCAGACCGCCACAGTCATGTATGAGCTTAGCAATCTCTGGAATATCTTTCTCAAAGAGACCTAAGGTGTTAGGATTGGTCATCATCATACCCGCAATGTCATCACCCAAGAGAGGTTTTAAGTCGTTGACATCAACAAGTCCCTCAGCTGTACTCTTTACTTCTACAATCTCTAAACCGCAAACAGCAGCAGAAGCAGGGTTAGTACCATGAGCAGAGTCAGGTACGATAACCTTTGTTCGCTTTGTGTCACCACGCTGTTGATGGTAAGATGCTATGAGCATCAAACCTGTTAACTCGCCATGTGCACCAGCGTATGGATTAAGTGTGACTTCTGCCATACCCGTAATAGAAGCAAGAGCACGTTGAATATTGTATTCAACCTCCAATGCACCTTGGACTGTTTCAATAGGTTGGTGAGGGTGAAGGGCTGTAAAGCATGGCATTGAAGCTATCTCTTCGTTGATGACTGGATTGTACTTCATCGTACAAGAACCCAGAGGATAGAAACCGTTATCAACGCCAAAGTTATTTTCACTATGATTAGTATAATGACGTACAACCGTCAACTCATCACATTCTGGTAGCTCTGCATCTTTCTCTCGTTTGCAGAAGTCGGGTAAAGGATGATGGCCAAAACGATTCTCAGGGAGGCTATAAGCACGTCTTCCTGGATGTGACAACTCAAATATCAGATTGCCATATAGTTTATTATTCATTGTTGCGTAGATTTAGAAAAACTTTGTGTGACTATAATAATCCGACGAGTGTATCAATCTCCTCTTTTGTACGTTTCTCTGTAACGGCAATAAGGAGTTTATCATCATCAACCTTGATGCCTGGGAGAATACCCTGTTTGATAGCCTTGTCGAAGAAGGTGTCGCGTTCCTTTATTTGAATAAGGAACTCATTAAAGAAAGGCTTGTTGTGAACAAGCTTAACTTTACCTGTACTAAGGAGTTGCTCGCAAAGGTAATGTGCACCATCATAGCCCATCTGAGCAGCTTCTTTTATACCCTCCTTTCCCATCATACTCATGTAGATTGTAGCATAAAGCGCCATCAAACTCTGGTTAGAACAGATGTTTGAAGTTGCTTTCTGACGACGGATATGCTGTTCACGTGCTTGTAGTGTCAGTGCGAATACACGCTGTCCACGGCTATCGCATGTCTTACCAACGATACGACCTGGGAGTTTTCGCATTAGCTTTTCAGTTGAACACATGTAGCCAGCGTATGGTCCACCAAATGCCATTGGAAGTCCAAGACTCTGAATATCGCCTATAGCAATGTCTGCACCCCATTCTCCTGGTGTCTTTAATAAAGCAAGGTCAGCTGCAACACTGTTAATAATGAACAGTGCCTTTTCTTCATGGCAAGTATCAGCAAAGCCTGTAAAGTCTTCAATAATACCATGTCGATTAGGCTGTTGTACGATAACTCCAGCCACACCGCCTGCCTGCAATTGGTTCTTTAAATCTTCGTGTGAAGTCTCTCCATCAACCGCTTTGATAGCCTTGAGCTTAATGCCATGAAAATGTGCGTAAGTCTTTAATACGCCAATGATATTCTTGCATAAAGTCTCAGAATATAATACTGTGTCAGCCTTCTTGGCATTATCGAAAGCTACCATCATAGCCTCAGCAGTTGCTGTAGTGCCTTCATACATAGAAGCGTTGGCGATATCCATACCAGTAAGTTCAGCCATCATACTTTGGAACTCAAAGATATAATGGAGTGTTCCTTGTGATATTTCAGCTTGATAGGGGGTATATGATGTAAGAAACTCCGAACGACTGAGAAGATTCTGAATAACACTTGGCGCATAGTGGTCATATACACCTCCACCTGCGAAGCAAGTAAGCTTGTCATTCTTTTGTCCAAGTTTCTCAAAGAAAGCGCGTATTTCTAACTCGCTCATCGCCTCAGGAATATCATAATCTCCCTTGAAACGGATGCTCTTGGGTACTTCAGCATATAGGTCTTCAAGCTTCTTTATGCCAATACGGTCAAGCATCTGTTGTATATCCTCACCTGTGTGAGGTAAAAACTTATGAATCATTTGTTTAGGATTGAATAGGTTAGTAGTAGACTGATATAAATATAAATAAGCGTTTATAAGCGATGATAGGCTTTTCTATCATCACCTATTTGCACTTATAAACGCCCATATATTTATTTCGTAGAACTTTATTCTGCACAGAATTCTTCGTAAGCTTTAGCATCCATAAGATTCTTCAGCTCCGCAGTATCTGTAAGTTCAACTTTTATAATCCAGTTTTCGTATGCATCTTTATTGAGCAAGTCTGGCTCATCTTCCAATGCCTCATTAACTTCGATAACCTTACCAGAGACTGGAGACTTGAGGTCTGAAGCAGCCTTAACACTCTCGATAGCACCGAAATCTTCGTCTACTTCAATGTCATCGTCTACATCTGGCATATCAACATATACGATGTTACCTAAAGCGTGCTGTGCATAATCGGTAATACCAATATAGCCAACACCTCCAACTACTTTCACGAATTCATGTGACTCTGAATAATAGAGTCCTTCAATTACTTTTGCCATAATATTATTTTTTTGATTGTTTATTAGCTTTATCGATTTTATTTCTTATAGTGATTCTCATAGAATTTCTTCTTAACAACAGTGCCTGGGAAAGTCTTCTTGCGGATTTGGATTTCAAGTCTATCACCCATCTGAACGGAAGCATCTACCAATGCGACAGCACAACTCTTATCAACAGAGATGAGGTGGTAGCCCGTGGTGACTTCACCGACTTCAACACCATCTTTCAGAACCTTGTATCCATGACGAGGAATAGCATTATCGTCTAACTCAATACCACGGAGACGCTGGCTGACACCTTCTGTCTTTTGTTTCAAAAGGGCTTCCTTTCCGATAAACTCTTCTTTATCAAACTTCACGAACATTGATAAGCCTGCCATGACTGGGGTTATCTTATCAGAAAGTTCATTACCATAGAGTGGCATGCCTACCTCAAAACGCAAGGTGTCTCGGCAGCCTAATCCACAAGGTTTTACGCCAGCTTCAATCAGTTTATCCCATATCTTTACGATATATTCAGGTGTGCCATAAACTTCAAAACCGTCTTCTCCAGTGTATCCTGTACGAGAAACGATAACCTCAGTACCATCTTGCTGAAGGCGCTTAACCTCATAGAACTTCAATTCTTTGCAAGCAAGACCGAGCACATCTTCTAACATGCTTTCAGCCTTTGGACCTTGAATTGCTAACTGACCATAAGCTTCGCTCTTGTTCTCAATAATAACATCGAAACCTTCTGCGTTCTGTTCAATCCATGCTACGTCCTTATCAATGTTGGAAGCATTGATTGTCATGAGGTACAAGTGGTCGTCAAGTTTACAAATACATGTGTCATCTACAACTCCACCATCAGGGTAGCAAATCATACCGTAAAGCACCTTACCCGCAGCAAGTCCGTTTACGTCATTTGTAAAGATATGGTTAATAAACTTGTCTGCTTCGGGACCTGATACTATAACCTCTCCCATGTGAGACACATCAAAAACTCCGCAATGTTCTCTTACTGCGTTATGCTCATCAATAATTCCTGTATATTGGATGGGCATGTCAAAGCCTGCAAAAGGGGTGATAAGTGCGCCTAATGCTACGTGTTTGTCATATAGACATGTTCTTTTGTTTGGCATATTGTTTAGGTTTATAAGTTTGGTTCTTCGTTTGGTAGCTTGTAAGTATATGCTTAGGTAGACCTATTTGCAAAGTCTGATTGCAAATATAGGAAAAAGCCGTGAGGAGGCAAAATAAAATCTAATATTTTGATGTTAATAAAGTTAAAGTATAAAAAAGTTCAATTATCTGTATCTCACATTAGGTTGATTTCGATATTTATTTGTATTTTTGCATTTCCCAGAATAAAAAGATGTATCAGTTTAATGAAGAAACTTCAACAATTATTTTTGTTATTAGCCTGCATATTGGTTTTGGCAGTTGCGGCTGTACAACGTGATGGAAAACTATTGGGTAATCGTGTGTTTAGTAATGATAATAAGGAAACAAAAAACAAGATAGATACCCTTCGTACATTAGATGATGGTAGGGTTGTTATCAATACCACTTATTTAGCAAAGGATGTAAAGGGCTTTGGAGGCCCAGTTCCTTTAGAGATTTATCTTAAGAAAGGAAAAGTACAGCAGGTAAAGGCATTACATAATTCTGAGACCCCCGAATTCTTCCAAGAAGCCAGTGAATTGTTAAATTGTTGGAATGGTAAAACGACCGAACAGGCGTTGGCTATGAAGGTTGATGGCGTAACTGGAGCCACTTACTCTTCAAATGCTATTATTGGAAATATGAAGGCTGGTTTACAGTATGCGGCTAAGAATGTGAAAGAGACTTCATTCTTAGATAGACTGGACTTACGAGCAAAGACGATAATTGGTTTTATTGTTGTTCTTATGGCAGCTATTATTCCTTTGTTTGTTAAGAATAAGCGTTATCGTGTCTTCCAGCTCTTATTGAACTTTGTGGTTTTAGGCTTATGGGGAGGAACATTCATTTCATGGTCTGTTCTTGTTGGTTTCATGTCTGGTGGTATGAATGTATGGATATCATTGATTCCTATCATTATGTTGATAACAGCCTTCATTTATCCCCTTTTTGGTAAGAAGAATTACTATTGTACACATGTTTGTCCGTTAGGCTCTGTACAAGAGTTGGCGGGAATGACAAATCATAATAAGTTGAAGATGAGCAAACAGACTGTACAATATCTTGAACATTTCCGTAAACTATTGTTTTGGGTGTTGATGATCTTGATGCTTGCAGGTGTTTGGTCACAGTGGATGGATTATGAATTGTTTGTAGCTTTTATATTTAAATCAGCAGCTTGGGTAATTATTCTGATAGCTGTTGTGTTTATCTTGCTGTCATTCTTTGTACCACGTCCTTATTGTCGCTTTGTCTGTCCAATGGGAAGTCTATTAAAGTTGCCTACAACTAAGGTTACGAAATGGGTGTAGTGTAGGAATAAGACTTCCCACATCTATCTGTAAGTAAATAGGCAAGGATTATGTTTCTGTTGTGAAAAATATTGACATTAAGTGGTTAATTCCCCCTTTAAATGGTCAAAAATCACCTCTGTTTGATACGTTCGTAACCTACAGAGAATCAGATATTTGTAAAACGTGAAAGTAAAAGGTGCTTAATTGGACTTCAAAAGGGCGTTAGTAAGACCTCAAAAGGGCATCTTTTGCAAGCTTATTGGGCGTCTTTTAGAAGCTAAAAGAGCATGTTCTTAAAAATAGGGAGTGAAAAATTAGGACAAATGCTCTTATACCAATCTCTTTTCAAATGAGTAGGGGAGATGACGATGTGTTTTCCCTATATAAAATAAGGAGGAAAGATTAAGTTAATCTTTCCTCCTTATTCCTCATCTCCTTTCAGAAAGTTTTATGGGTCTTCAGTAATTTGGAGTGATAAGGCTTACCTTATTATGTAAGGGCTTTAGTTTTTCACTATATATTTTGGATGAATCAGTTTTATTTCTGTTCTTCTCCTTCCCAAAACTCCCAGCTTGCGAAAGCCTGTAGAAGAAGCATTTCAAGACCATTCTTTACAATAGCTCCATGCTCACGCCCTTTTGTCATAAATAAGGTTTCATCAGGGTTATATAGTAGGTCGTAGAGTAGTGTGTGGCTGTCCATAGCCTCGTATGGAAGCGATGGGCATACCTCCGTATTGGGATACATGCCGAGTGGAGTACAATTAACAATCACATTATACTCACGAATAATCTTAGGAGTTATTTCTTCGTAAGTTAAAACTTCAGCTCGTTTTGTACGTGATACGAACTTCGTTTCCAGTCCGAGCGACTTTAGCCCATAGTTGATAGCCTTTGATGCACCCCCAGTTCCGAGGATAAGTGCCTTCTTATGGTGGCGTTCAAGTAAAGGTTCAATACTACGTGTGAAGCCAATCACATCGCTATTGAAGCCTTTAAGTATAGTTTTATTGCCTTTGTGGGTGACACGAATAACATTTACAGCACCAATAGCTTTAGCTTCTGGACTAAGACTATCAAGATAAGGAATTACCTGTTCCTTATAAGGAATGGTCACATTCAGTCCACGTAATTGAGGATTAGCATCAATTACCTCTTTGAAATCCTCTATAGATGGAATTTCAAAGTTGATATATTGGGCATTGATGTGTTCGTTCTCGAATTTCTCATTGAAATAGCCAATAGAGAAAGAATGCCCTAATGGGTAGCCAATTAGTCCGTACTTGTCCATATCTTTACCTTGTTCTATAAATTATTTTATCCATCCGTTACATCGAACGATATTCTACTTACAAACGAACTTTCCTGTCACTTCTGTCATTCAAATCGGTTGCTTAATGCTCTGTATTACACTTGTTTAACTTGAAGTGTTAAATGTGACAGGAAAATGAAATCAAAACTATTATGATAGTATGTTTAATAATGCCTCCCTATCTTATTAGGTTTTGTAAGTCAATATCTCAGAAGAATCCTATTTCTCTGCAAAATACATTGTACAGATACCGAATGTCAATCGGCGGAAAGAGCTTTTCGCAAAGCCTGCTTTTTGGAATATCTCCATCATCTTTTCGCCTTGTGGGAAAGCCTCAACAGTCTTGTTAAGGTATTCGTATGCACTTTTATCTTTTGAGATAAACTTAGCATAGTTCAGCAAGAATGTGTTAGAATAGATGCGGAAAAGTTGTTTCATTGGGAACTTAACAGGTGTTGTCAGCTCTACAATGCTCAGGTGTCCACCCTTCTTCAGTACACGGCAAATCTCAGCAAGTCCCTTATCAAGGTTCTGGAAGTTACGAATACCGAATGCAGCTGTCACAGCATCAAACGTATTGTCAGGAAAAGAAAGGTTAAGACAGTCTTCCTTCTGGAAAGAAATGACATCACTCAGTCCTGCAGCTTTAACCTTCTCACGACCGATAGCCATCATACCTTCAGAAATATCTGCACCGATAAGATGTTCTGGCTTCAGCTCTTTGGCTGCAAGAATGGCAAAGTCGCCAGTACCTGTAGCAATGTCAAGCATCTGCTTTGGACGGAAAGGCTGCAACTGACAAATAGCTTTCTTACGCCATCCCTTATCAATATTTCCTGAAAGTCGATGATTTAGGGTGTCGTAAGTTGGTGCGATGTTATCAAACATCTTTTCTATTAGTTTTCCTTTCTCGCCCTCTCCATCATAGGGCTTAATCTTTTCCTGCTCGTACATAATTCTTTTAATTCATAATTCATAATTCTAAATTTATAATTATGATTACTATTCTTTGATGTTATGTTGTTTGTCAGCGAATAGTTCTAATCAGAATTAAGAACTTAGAATTATGAATTAGTATTTATCATTTTACTTTCTTGAAGCCAGATACTGCTTTACATTCTTCTCGATGCGTGCAGCAATATCACCATCTTCAACAGCCTTGTCAAACTTCTCGCCTGTGATATGCTCGTAAAGCTCGATATAACGGTCGCTAACTGTCTCAGCATATTCATCTGTAATCTCAGGCATTGTCTGTCCTGGCTCATTCATAAAGTTGTGCTCGATAAGCCACTGACGAAGGAATTCCTTAGAAAGCTGCTTCTGTGGTTCTCCCTTCTCAAGTTTCTCCTCATAACCTTCTGCATAGAAGTAGCGGCTTGAGTCTGGTGTGTGAATCTCATCAATGAGGTAGCACTGACCATCACGCTTACCAAACTCATACTTTGTATCAACGAGTATCAAGCCCTGCTTTGCAGCAATCTCCTGACCACGTGCAAAGAGTTTGCGTGTCCAGTCTTCGATGATTGCATAGTCTTCTGCAGAAACAATACCCTGCTCAATAATCTCTTCCTTAGAGATGTTCATGTCGTGACCTTCGTCAGCCTTAGTAGTTGGAGTTACGATTGGCTCTGGGAAACGCTCGTTCTCACGCATACCATCAGGGAGTTTTACGCCACAAATCTCGCGACATCCGTCCTTGTAGGCACGCCATGCAGAACCTGTAAGGATTGAACGGATAATCATTTCAACACGAAAGCCCTCACACTTCAGACCAACGGTTACCATTGGATCAGGAGTAGCCAACTTCCAGTTAGGACAGATGTCTGTTGTCAGGTCAAGGAACTTGGCAGCAATCTGGTTCAAAACCTGTCCTTTGAACGGTATTCCTTTAGGCAGTACGACATCGAATGCTGAGATTCGGTCGGTAGCTACCATGACGATAAGATCGTCGTTGATGTCATACACATCACGTACTTTGCCGTGATACACACTCTTCTGTCCATCGAAATGGAATTCAGTTTTTGTTAATGCTTTCATTGTTTTTATGTTTATAGAGTCCTATCTCTTGTTAGCCTTATCGTGTGCTTCGTATGCGTTCACGATACGCGTAACTAATTTGTGTCTTACAATGTCTTTTTTATCAAGATTGACGACCGAGATACCATCCACACCATTTAGAATCGAAAGTGCTTCCTTCAATCCGCTCTTCTCTGCATGAGGGAGGTCTATCTGAGTCAAGTCACCTGTGATAACCATCTTTGTATTCCAGCCCATACGTGTTAAGAACATACGTATTTGTGCTGGTGTTGTATTCTGTGCTTCGTCAAGGATTACTACAGCATCACTCAGTGTTCGTCCTCGCATGAATGCCAAAGGAGCAATCTGAATGATATGTTTATCCATCATATCCTGTAGCTTTACAGCTGGAATCATGTCCTCTAAAGCATCATAAAGTGGTTGCAGATAGGGGTCAATCTTATCCTTCATATCACCTGGAAGGAATCCAAGTTTCTCACCAGCTTCAACGGCTGGGCGTGATAAGATAATCTTCTTTGCAGCTTTTTCCTTAAGAGCTTTTACTGCTAAAGCTATACTGAGGTAAGTCTTACCCGTTCCCGCTGGTCCAACTGCAAATATCATATCGTTTTTCTCGAAGGCATCAATCAGTTGCTGCTGATGCTCCGAACGACCTTTGATAGGTCTGCCCGATACAGAATAAACAAGGACGTCCTTTACCGCATCAGCTTTGGTCTTACGACCTTTCACGATATCAAGGATGTCCTCTTCTGTAATGGTGTTATACCGCTCCACATGCTTACGCATGGTTTCAATGTCTTCTTCAATCTTTACCATTTCTTCCTCATCACCTAAGATACGAATAACATTGTCTCTTGCAACAATTCTCAGCTTAGGGAAGAGCGATTTTATCATTTGGAGGTGACCATTGCCAACCCCATAGAAGACTACTGGGTCTATATCTTCAAGAACTATATGCTTCTCTATCAATTTTTTCTACTTTATATTTGTTCGCAAAGTTACTATAAAATAATGATACTTACAAATTATTCTTAATTCATAATTCGCAATCAGCAAAAACTTATTACCTTTGTATCAATGAAACAAAAAAAGAAGATAACAAAGAATCGTTTTTTATTGGGCTTCATTGCTATAACTTTTCTTTTAGCCATCATAAGGTTACTGTTTCCGTCTATCGCTCATGATAGGATGAAAGCATTATCCAAAGTTGATAGTGATAGCACGCATGTCATGGAAAAAGTTGATTCAGCTAAGATTAAAGCTCAATCAACTCCAAGTAATGTTAAGATGTCTCATTTCTTTACATCAGATGGATCACAGAAGAAAAACCGAATCGTTGGTGTAAGAGATTATGAAGAGAGCTTTCCTGACTCGCAGCCACAACAGCTTGATGCTGCGTTGCGTTATGGTGTGAAGCCTGTTGCTGATCGTGCTGATGCTGAGAAGCGTAAGAGCGAATTGGTATATGTTGGTAGTAATCCATATTATAATATGAAGAAGTTGAATAGTAGCATACCATACCTTGTGCCACGTGCTGCTATCTTACTTCAAGATATTGCCCGTAACTTTATGGATAGCTTGCAGACAAAGGGAGTGCCTATCAATAAACTTTTAGTTTCAAGCGTATTGAGAACAAAGGAAGATGTTGAGAAACTTCGTCGGTCTAATCATAATGCAACAGAGAATAGCTGCCACTTGTATGGTACAACCTTTGATATTGCTTACAATAAATATGCTTCAGTTACTCGTCCTGTGACAAATGATACTCTTAAATGGGTTTTAAGTGAAGTGCTTAACGACTTACGCTCACAAGGGCGATGCTTTATTAAGCATGAGAAACATCAGGGTTGTTTCCATATAACAGTAAGATAATTTAGTATTGAAAGCTATCATATCTTGAAATGCTTTTATGGGAAGCCGTAGCGGGATGAAAAATAATCGTTGTAGTATTAATATAATTATCAGATTATTTGGCTGTTAGAAAAAAAAGAAGTAATTTTGCAGTCGCTGTCACGAGATGACAGCATTAAATTCAAACCTTTAAAATATTTATTAAAGAATTATGGCAACAAAAATCAGATTGCAGCGCGGTGGTCGTAAGAACTATGCTTTCTACAGCATCGTAATCGCTGACGCTCGTGCACCACGTGATGGTAAGTTTACTGAGAAGATTGGTACTTATAACCCTAACACCAATCCAGCCACAGTAGATTTGAATTTTGATCGTGCTCTTTACTGGGTTGAGACAGGTGCTCAGCCAACAGACACTGCTCGTAACATCCTTAAGGGTGAGGGCGTTTACATGATGAAGCACCTCCGTGGTGGTGTTAAGAAGGGCGCATTCGACGAGGCTGCATGCCAGCAGAAGTTTGATGCTTGGAAGCAGGCTAAGGTTGCAGCTACAGAGGCTGTTGAGAAGAAGGTAACCGACGCGAAGAAGGCTGCTGCTGCTCAGAACCTCGAGGCTGAGAAGAAGGTTAACGAGGCTATTGCTAAGAAGGTTGCAGACAAGAAGGCTGCTACCGTTGCAGCACAGGCTGAGGCTGAGGCAGCACAGGCTGCTGAGGATACTACTTCTGAGGCTCCTGCAGAGGAGGCACCAGCAGAGGCATAACCCTCGCTCGCTATTAAAGCATAAGTCCATAGACTCTTCAAGAGTTTATGGACTTTTTTATTTGTGATAGATTCAAAAGTGTTACAATACGGTAAACATTCCCATATTAATAAGTCATTATTGTCTTACTAAATAAAGGTAATGATGTCCGATTTTTTCACATATCGATTTTGTAAAGACCACTAAACGGCTCGCTATAAACGCCTAATTGGCTTGCAAAAGATGCCCTTTTGAGGTCTAACTAACGCCCTTTTGAAGTCCAATTAAGTACCTTTTCTTGTACACCTTTATAACTAATTGATTTACTGTAGGTTGTGAGCTTGCCTTTTACACGTGTTTTCCCATTTTATTTTTTAGCTTTTATAAGAAATTGTGTAATGATTTTTCAGTATCTTATCTGCCAACTTTCAATGCGTTAAAATGAAAAGGTTCTCTGTGTCGGAGGCTGAATAAATAGACAGTCTTAGCTATTTTTTGTTTAATGAATACCTTTGGTTCTTCCATTAAAGCAATACAAACAATGCTATGCATTTAATGGAAGAGCCCTTTCAATCTACTTTTACATACTCTTCTCCTTGTAGGAAGACTCGTTTTATAATAGGTGTTGTATAAGCGTATGGGATAAATTCTATAGAAGGGATTGTATCTGTAATAAAGAAGTTAGCTACCTTCCCACGTGTAATAGACCCATATTCTTTACTCAATCCCATTGCACATGCTCCATTCAATGTTGCAGCATTGATCGCTTCTGCTGGCATTAGGCGCATCTTGATACAGCCAAGAGAAACGATAAACTTCATATCTCCTGATGGAGTAGAGCCCGGGTTATAATCGCTTGCAAGGGCAAGTGGCAATCCTCGATCTATCATCTTTCGTCCTAAGGCAAAAGGTAGGTTAAGGAAGAAGGAGGTTCCTGGAAGTGCAGTCGGCATTGTTTCGCTATTCTTTAGAATCTCAATCTCTTCTTCAGTCATACTCTCTAAGTGATCAACTGATAGAGCGTTATATTCTACACCAACCTCTACGCCACCTGATGATTCTAACTCGTCAGCATGTATCTTGGGTCGCATACCATATGCTGTACCAGCTTTTAGAATCCGTGCAGTTTCTTCTGGTGTAAAGAATCCAGTGTCGCAGAACACATCGATGAACTCAGCTAATTTCTCATCACCCACAGCGGGTATCATTTCATTGATGATTAAGTCAACATAGGCATCTTGTCTACCTTTATATTCACGTGAAACGGCATGTGCACCAAGGAATGTTGCAACGACTTTCAGCCGTGTTGTCTCTTTGATACGACGGATAACACGGAGCATCTTTAGTTCATCTTCCGTGTTAAGTCCATAACCACTTTTTATCTCTACACAACCTGTTCCTTTCCTAATAATCTCATCAACACGCTTCATAGCTTGTTGATAAAGTTCATCTTCACTTAATTCATGAAGGCGGTCAGCCGAGTTAAGGATACCACCACCACGTTTAGCAATTTCTGCATAGCTGAGTCCACGAATCTTGTCAACAAACTCTTGCTCTCGACTACTTGCATAGACAATGTGAGTATGGGAGTCACACCATGAAGGAAGAATTGTTCCCCCTTCCGCATCAACAACTTCTTCATTATCAGAAACAGATGGGCAATTGCTCATCTTACCGTAATCAGCAAAATGTCCGTCCTCTATAATAAGGTAAGCATCGGACAGCGTGTTTAGTTCTGTCATCTCTTTACCTTTAAGACATAGCTTTCCCTCTTGCCCTATACCAGCAAGTAAGCCAATGTTTTTAACTATTAATCTTTTCATTTCAAGTGTTCCTATAATCTATGAAAGTGTGAGAATATGGGATGTTCAATACGAAAGGGGTTATGTCAAAATTGTAGACAATCTTGATACAACCCCTTTATGACTTACTTATTTGCGTAAGAATTCAACAGACTTGGCAATGTGAGGTGCCATAAACTCGTCTGTGTCAATGAAAGGAACGTTCTCACGATAAGCCTTGTGGATAGCTTCAATCGTTGGAGAAGACTTCAGCGGACGACGGAACTCAAGTGCTTGTGCAGCATTAAAGAGTTCGATAGCAAGTACACGTTCCGTATTCAATACAACCTGATAGAGCTTTGTTGCCGCATTAGCACCCATACTAACATGGTCTTCCTGACCTTGTGAAGATGGAATACTGTCGACAGATGCAGGTGTACAATAAGTCTTACTCTGGCTGACAATAGATGCTGCTGTGTATTGTGGAATCATAAAACCACTGTTTACACCGGGCTTAGCCACAAGGAAACTTGGTAGGTTACGTGTTCCAGAAACGAGCTTATAGATACGACGTTCAGAGATATTGCTTAGTTCGCATAGAGCAATAGCAAGGAAGTCCATTGGCTGTGCAATTGGTTCTCCGTGGAAGTTTCCTGCTGAGATAACAAGATCTTCATTAGGACAAACGGTTGGGTTATCAGTTGCAGCATTCACTTCAATATCTACGACAGACTTAACGTATGCAATCGTGTCCTTTGATGCGCCATGTACTTGTGGCATACAGCGGAAAGAATAAGGGTCTTGTACGTTGACCTTAGGCTGTTTGATAAGCTCACTATCTTCTAATAGTTCTCTTATACGTGCTGCAGTGTCAATCTGTCCCTTGTGATGACGAACAGCGTGAACAGCGTGCGTGAATGGTTCAATACGTCCATCGTAAGCCTCAAGAGACATAGTACCGATAACATCAGCCCACTCGCTCAAGCGCTCACTCTGCAAGAGTGCCCATACTGCAAAGGCATTCATGTTCTGTGTACCATTGAGTAGGGCAAGACCTTCCTTTGAAACAAGTTCAATAGTGTCCCATTTCATCTTCTTCAAGATATCAGCACCTGAGTAGATTACGCCTTTGTATTCCACCTCACCCATACCAATAAGTGGGAGAGAAAGGTGAGCCAAAGGAACAAGATCGCCTGATGCGCCCAGCGAACCTTGCATATATACAATAGGATAGATATCGTTGTTGAAGAAGTCTATCAGTCGCTCGACGGTCTTCAGCTGACAGGCAGAGTAACCGTAACTGAGCGACTGAATCTTGAGCAGCAACATTATCTTTACAATCTCATTAGGAACTCGGTCTCCCACACCACAAGCATGAGACATTACGAGGTTTTTCTGCAACTGTGAAAGACTATCCTTGTCGATAGATATTTTACAGAGAGAACCGAAACCTGTTGTCACACCATAGATAGGAGTTTCTGATTCTTTAATCTTATTATCGAGATACTCTCTACAACGAATAATACGTTGACGTGCATCTTCAGAAAGTTCAAGCTTTGTGCCGTTCTTGATTATCTCACCAATCTGTTCAATAGACAGATGCTCGGCACTAATCTGATGAATTTTGTTCATAGTTTCTAAGGATTAGTATAATAGATTTAATTGATTAAAAAGCAGTGTTGATAACGTCATCATCAACGAAGTTAGGGAGTGTAACACACAGTTCCGGTGTACGTTCCATCTCTCTACGTATGGCATCAATAGAACCCGTGTTGCGTGCCCAACTACGACGTGCAATACCATTGTTGACATCCCAAAGGAGCATCTGACGGATGTGACGGTCAGAGTCTTCGCTACCATCAATCACCATTCCGAAGCCACCATTGATAACTTCTCCCCAGCCAACACCGCCTCCATTGTGGATAGATACCCATGTTGCACCACGGAAAGAGTCACCGATAACATTCTGTACAGCCATGTCAGCACAGAACTGTGAGCCATCATATATATTAGATGTCTCACGGAAAGGAGAGTCTGTTCCCGACACATCATGGTGATCACGTCCCAGAACGATAGGTCGAGAGATTTCTCCCCTACGTATTGCTTCATTGAAAGCTAAGGCTATCTTTGTGCGTCCTTCCGAGTCAGCATAAAGGATACGGGCCTGAGAACCAACAACTAAATGGTTCTTTCCTGCTTCTTTTATCCAATGAATGTTATCGTCAAGTTGACCGATAATATCTGGAGTTGCCGTCTTGCGTATTTCCTCTAATACCTCTGTAGCAATGCGGTCGGATGTTTCTAAGTCCTTTGGGTCACCTGATGAACAAACCCAACGGAATGGTCCAAAGCCATAATCGAAGAACATTGGTCCCATAATATCTTGTACATAAGAAGGATAACGGAACTTGCCATCAGCCTTCATGATGTCCGCTCCCGCACGACTTGACTCTAAAAGGAAAGCATTACCATAGTCGAAGAAGTACATACCTTTCGCTGTCAGCTTGTTAATAGCTGCCACCTGACGACGTAAAGACTCCTGAACTTTCTCCTTAAACACCGCTGGTTCCTCTGCCATCATACGTTTAGATTCTTCCAAAGAAAGTCCGACTGGATAGTATCCACCTGCCCATGGATTGTGAAGGGAGGTCTGATCACTTCCTAAGTCAACGTGTACATCTTCTGCTGCTAAGCGTTCCCAAAGGTCAACAACATTACCAACATAAGCCATAGAGACAGTTCGTTTCTCTTCAACAGCCTTCAATGCTGCAGGAATTAGTTCTTCGAGTGAAGTATGCAGTTCGTCAACCCAACCTTGGTCATAACGTTTCTGTGCTGCCAATGGGTTGATTTCTGCTGTAATACTTACTACCCCAGCTATGTTACCAGCCTTAGGTTGAGCACCAGACATACCGCCTAAGCCAGAAGTAACGAAGAGCATACCTTTTATACTTGTCTCTCCAGCCTTCAATCGTTTGCGTGCTGCATTTAGAATGGTAATGGTTGTGCCATGAACAATACCTTGTGGACCAATATACATATAGGAACCTGCGGTCATCTGTCCATACTGACTTACACCCAAGGCATTATCTCGTTCCCAATCATCAGGCTTAGAATAGTTTGGTATTACCATACCATTCGTTACCACTACACGAGGAGCATTCTTATGAGAAGGGAAGAGTCCGAGTGGATGACCAGAATACATCACCAATGTTTGTTCATCGGTCATCTCGCTCAAATACTTCATTACCAGTCGATATTGTGCCCAATTCTGGAATACAGCACCATTACCACCGTATGTAATCAATTCATGAGGATGCTGTGCAACAGCCTTGTCAAGGTTGTTCTGAATCATCATCATGATTGCTGCTGCCTGTTTTGAATTATGAGGATATTCGTCGATTGGGCGAGCATACATCTCGTATGTTGGACGGAAACGGTACATATAGATACGACCATATTGACGTAATTCCTCCGCAAACTCTGGTGCTAATGTCTCATGGAACTTCTTTGGGAAGTAACGTAAAGCATTGCGTAGCGCAAGTTTCTTCTCTTCTTGTGTGAGAATGTCCTTACGTTTTGGTGCGTGATTGATAGAAGGGTCGTATGCTTGTGGCTCAGGTAAAGTGTCAGCTATACCTGTGCGAATGTCTTTAATAAATTCTTCTTTTGTCATAGTTACTTAATAGATTTATTTTGGGTTGTAGTTATTTGATTTGCTTTCAAGCGTAAAGTGAAATTGTTAAAGCATATAGCTGTTTAGCTATCATTATATATCTATTATCTTAGAGATAGTTTAATCGGGCAGGCAAGGTATACCTGCCCTCACTGTTGATATATCATTAATCTCGTTAATAGATAGCTAAAATGTTGTATATCTCATTGTTTATAAGTAGTATATCTCTTATAAGGTGAAGAAATACATTATAGCTTAGCCTCAACTATCTTCATAATCTCTGCCTCTGCTCCATTAGCTTTTGCAATCAGTTCGTTTGCCTCGGCAACTAAACGTTCTGCTGTTTCTTTATCTTTTAAGCCAGAAGCATTAATCTTCACGTTCAAACCCGCACCGAGTACAGCAGCACGAGCAGCCAATACACCAACACCAGCGTCTGAAACACTGTTAGGATTACCTTCTTCAGCCATTGCGCGGCAAAGTTCAAATACCTTATATGAAGCCTTCATCGTGTGCAAAGGAACTTCTGTTGCGAAAAGTGTTGCTTCTTGTATTGCCTGAGAGCGTGCAGCCTTTTCTTCATCAGTACCCTTAGGAAGACCGAAGGCAGACATGATGCGATTGAAAGCTTCTGTATCTTCATCAACGAGTACCATTAGTTCAGCTTGTATTGCCTGACCTTTTTCAGCCCAATTGCTGAACTCTTCCCAGCGTGCATCCCATCCTGCCTTATGGCTGGAAAGATTGGCAACCATCGTACCTAAGGCTGCACCTAATGCCCCCATATAAGCAGAGATAGTACCACCTCCAGGTGCTGGAGATTCACGTGAAGTCTCATTAGCAAACTCTTTGACAGTCAAGTCAATGAGTTTTGGGGTCTTATTAGCATCTTCCAGTAAGTATTCAATCACTTTCTCGCGTGGATTAAAAGGCTTCAAATCATCTAACCCCATTGACATAATGGCAATCTTGATGATATCTTCTTCTGGAATACCTGTTGAGCGTTCCTGCTTTTTCAAGAAATAAGTTCCTGCTTCAAGGAGTGTACGCTTCGGGATAAGACCTACTATTTCAGTACCCGTAACGCGTATACCACGGTTCTGTGCACAGCGGCAAACCTCGTCAAAGGCAATATGAAGAGGAGTTACATTGATGTCAGTTATATTCATTGACACCTGTGCTATTCCATATTCATCAATGAACCAGCCGATAGCCTTTGTAGCTTTTAATGTACCCGGTTGCATGATGACCTCGCCCTTTTCGTTCTTCATTGGCTTACCGACAGGCGAACCACCTTCACGCATTGGACGCCCCTTTTCTCTTACATCAAATGCTATTGCATTGGCACGACGTGTAGAGGTTGTGTTAAGATTGAAGTTTGTTGCTATCAAGAAATCGCGTGCACCGACTGCTGTACAGCCTGTTCGTGCTAACTGCTCATCCCATTCACGTGCACCATAATCAGGTGCCTCTGCTGCTTCTGACATACGCTGTGGAAGTCCTTCGTACTCTCCCTTACGGCAAATAGCAAGATTCTTGCGTTCAGGAGTCTTGGCAGCAGCTTCATAGCAGTAGCAAGGAACCTGTAACTCATTAGCGATTCGCTCAGCCAGCTGACGTGCCAATGCTGCACATTCCTCCAACGTGATGCCAGCCACAGGGATAAGTGGGCAAACATCCGTTGCACCCATACGAGGGTGAGCACCATGATGCTGTCGCATATCAATAAGCTGTGCTGCCTTTTTTACGCAGCGGAAAGCAGCCTCAACAACTACTGATGGCTCACCAACGAAGGTTACAACCGTGCGATTAGTTGCTTCTCCTGGGTCAACATCCAGTAATTTTACACCTTTAACGCGTTCCACTTCATCAGTAATCTGCTTGATTACATCTTTGTTTCGTCCTTCACTAAAATTAGGGACACACTCGATGATTTGTTTTTCTCGTGCCATATATAACAAATATAGATTTAAACAATGATTGTTTAGGGTTTCGAGTGTAAAAATACAAATTAGTTTTTGTAAATCAAAACTTTTAATGCAAAACTATTTAAACAAACTTTAGTTACCTTCATTTGACAAAGTAATGGAAGGTAATCGTATTAGAAATAGGTATTATAAATACAGTTATTAGGCATAGAAATAGGAGTGATTAGAAGGTGAAAAATGGTTTTTCTAAAATATAGAGTGATAAAAAGCCATTATATAATAAGGTATACAGAGCAACTCTAAATTTGCAACAAGAAATTTAAAAGTACTCAGTGTGTTATGTCCTAAAAGTCTAAATGCAAGTGGAAACCCTTATCATTCTAAACTTTTACAGATACTGTTTGTCCTAATTTTTCACATACTGATTTTTAAAAGACCACCAAATGGCTTGCAATTAACGCCCTTTTAGCTTGCAAAAGATGCCCTTTTGAGGTCTTACTAACGCCCTTTTGAACCCTTACAAAGCACCTTTTCAAATCTATCTTTTCAACTGCTTGATAGCAAATAACTTACAAAGGTGATAAAAGAACTTGCTTTTAAGTTATTTCCCTACCTTTTCTTTGAATATTTTGTCAATATATTTCTTTCCTTTTTGGTATAAATCTCACACGGAGCAACAGAGGTGCCAATGGCGTAGAGAGTAAAGGAGTATAATAGCAATGTTTATTGGAAGGAAACAAAAGAGATGTTCTTTTAGTCTAAACTATCGTCCTTCGTCAACGATAGGATATAGTTCAACAAACTCTCCTTGATGCTTTTCCCCATCATTAATAACCTCTGCAATCTTCTCACTAACAACATCTATCGAGTGAGAACCTGGTCCTGTATAATGGTTATTTAAATCGGTTGTCGTAGCACCAGGGTGGATATTGAATATTTCAACAGGTATGTTGTTCTTCTCAAATTCCATAGCCATAATGCTGGTCATTGCATTCTGTGCTGCTTTGCTGGCTACGTAAGCCATTGGATGCCAGTAAGGACTTACTTCAGATGGTACGGTTATGTTCACAATTCTTCCTTTGTTTGCAGAGAGTAATGGGGTAAGTGCCTTTGTCAAGCAGAATGTTCCGACATAGTTTACTTGTACGGTATCTATTACATCCTTTAGCTCTGACTCATAACTTGCTACTTCCATATCGCCAGGAATACCAGCATTGTTTACCAATAGTTCCAAGTCATGATATTTCTCTTTTACTTCTTTTGCTGTTTGCTCCAAAGAAGCATTGTCTGATAGATTGACGTATTGCCATCCAATCACGTCCACTCCCTCAGCTTTCAATGACTTCATCGCCTCCTCGGCACGTTCACTATGACGCGCACCAACGATTACCTGCCAGCCACTCTTGCCTAAAAACTTACAGATACCATAGCCAATGCCTTTGTTAGCACCTGTTACTAATACTTTTGCCATATTTGTTTTTCTATGTTTATCAGTGTGATATATTTGCTTGCAAAGATACATTATTTTATTGAGAGAATAATCTTTAATGCTGAGATATAATTACATAAAAGACTTTATTCTTTATATAATTTTAATGTGTGTGTTCCTTACTTTGATCATCATATAGCTTTATCTCTTTCTTATACAGTTTTTTTTACGTACCTTTGCAGTGATAATTCGTCTATTTTTAATAATTAATCGCATAATCTAATGAAGTTATTTAGACCAATGATGCTTGCAATGATGGCAGGACTCTTACTTTCTTCTTGTATTAAGGAGGAAGCATTAAATGCGGAAGCAGATATTACAGATGTTATGGTTGACGGTACAACACTGGTCCGTAAGCCTGTTATCACAAATAATGAAGTACTATTCTATGTCAATGGTTGGGAAGACTTAACTAACTTGGCTCCAATGTTTAAGCTCACTGAAGGTGCTAAGATTGAGCCTGAGAGTGGTACTAAGTTAAACTTTACACAGCCTCAGAGCTATACAGTGACCTCACAAGACGGTCAGTGGAAGAAGACTTATAAGGTGTCATTTGTAAGTAATGATGTTGCAACTGATTACCATTTTGAGACGCTTAAGGTTGATTCTACCAGTAAGTATCACACTTTCGTTGACAAGACGGATGATGGTAATCTTGCAGAGTGGGGTAGTGGTAACTCTGGTGTGTCATTCCTTATGGGTGATAGTAAGGCAACTGAATACCCAACAAGTCAAGCAGAAAATGGTTATGTGGGTAAGTGTCTGAAGCTGACAACTGTTAGCACGGGTTTCCTTGGTGCTATGTTCGGTGCCCCAATAGCAGCAGGTAATCTCTTTACAGGTGATTTCCAAATTGATATGGGTAACCCAGCAAAGTCAACTCACTTTGGTCGTCCATTCTACAAGATGCCTAAGGAGTTGATTGGCTACTATAAATATAAGGCTGGAGAGAAGTTCCAAGATAAGGATAAGAAGGATATCAAAGGGCGTAAGGATAGTTTGGCAATTTACGCAGTACTCTTTGAAACAGGCGACGGAGTGGAGTATCTTGATGGTACCAATTCATTAACCAGTGACCGTATTGTCCTCCTTGCACAGCTTAAGAATGCAAAGGAAACAGACGAATGGACACGTTTCTCTATCTCATTTGAGCCTGTAGCAGGTCGCAATGTTGACAGTGAGAAGTTGAAGAATGGTAAGTATAGCCTTGCTATCATCATGTCATCAAGTAAGGATGGTGCCTTCTTCAATGGTGCTGTTGGTAGTACGCTCTATGTGGATGAACTGAAGTTATACTCTGAGTAGTAGTTGTTTGTAGTTGACAAGTAACGAGTTTAATGGTTTGAGAGTTAACACAAAGATATTAAAGATAAAATAAGACAAATGAGACAACATATTATTGCAGTTGCAATCATGGCAATGAGCTGCGCAACGACAGCCTTTGCACAAACAGACCGCACTTCTTCACTAAGCAGTGCAGAACAAAATGGCTGGGAATATGAGGTAAAAGCTGGCGTAAATATTGGTGGTGCTTCTCCGCTTCCTATGCCTGTAGAAATAAGAGAGATAAGTAGTTATAGTCCAAAGTTCAATGGAACGTTAGAGGGAACAGTCACTAAATGGCTCGGTAAGGACCAGAAGTGGGGTGTTTCTACTGGTTTGAAGTTTGAAGAAAAGGGTATGATAACTGGTGCAAACGTGAAAAACTATAGCATGGAAATTCTCAATGATGGTAGTCGTGTGGCTGGTTACTGGACGGGTTATGTAAAGACAAACTATAATACAACCCTCCTCACCATTCCTATTATGGCAAACTATTGTTTCAATGATCGCTGGAAGGTGCGTGCAGGGCTTTACTCTTCTATCAAGTTAGATGGTCAGTTTACGGGTAACGTAAGTGATGGTTATCTGCGTGAAGGTACTCCTGTGGGAGAGAAACTTACTTTTGCTGATGGCAATACAGCGTCATATGATTTCTCATCTAACCTTCGTCACTTTCAGTGGGGTGGTCAGTTAGGTGCAACATGGCGTGCTTTCAATCACTTCACAGTCAATGCTGACCTTACATGGGCATTCAATAACATCTTTGAAAGTGATTTCAAGACGATTAGCTTCGGACTTTATCCTATCTATCTTAACCTCGGATTCGGATATCGTTTTTAAGGTTCTTCCGTTAAATGTGTATACTTTTCGTATAGCTTTAACGGAAAAAACGAAGTTGCTCATTAAATAAAAACATAGCTAAGACAGCCATCTGCCTATATTATTATCAGCCCTCGACATGGAAAGCTTTTTAATTTCAACACTTAAAAAATATAGATAAGGCTTTGAAAGATTATTACATTTCTTTGCTTAAACCTTCTTCTAAGTCAAGTACAAAGCCGCTCAAAAAGCAACTTTGCAACCAACAGATAATCAAATAGTTATAAAGTAGCAAAATAAAAGGTGCTTAATTGGGTTTCAAAAGGGCGTTAGTTAGACTTCAAAAGGGCACCTTTTGGCAGTCAATTAGGCGTCTTTAAGAAGCTAAAAGAGCATGTCTTGAGTTTAAGTCGCACGAAAATAGTTTACAAAAACTAAAAGAATGGGAATAAATGGTATTGTCTTAAGGAGAGTATAAGTCTTTATTCTAATCCAATCTATGCATTTAACAGAAGAACTATTCTTATTACTCTGAATGCGAAATAAGTAAAAAGGCTCAGTCGACAACATCTTCGTTTGTCTACTGAGCCTTTTCTTTTTGATTGATGTATATCGTTATTTTGCAATACGTTCCAGTTCAACAGCCATTTCTTCTTGCAGTTCTTTTGCCTTTACAGCAGCCACTTCAGCGAAGTCAGTATCAGTGCTTGCGTAGATAATACCACGTGATGAGTTCACCAGCAGGCCACAATCCTTTGTCATTCCATACTTACAAACCTCCTGCAAGCTACCACCTTGTGCACCAACACCTGGTACCAAGAGGAAATGTTCTGGTGCCATACGGCGGATATCTTCAAACATCTTGCCTTGTGTTGCACCTACAACGTACATGAGATTTTCGGTTGTTCCCCATTCCTGTGACTTCTTTAAGACCTTCTCAAAGAGGCGTTCACCTTGATTATCTTCAGTTAGCTGGAAGTCATGGCTACCTTTGTTACTTGTCAATGCAAGCAAGATAACCCACTTTCCGTCATACTCAAGGAAAGGCTTTACACTGTCTTCGCCCATGTATGGAGCAACAGTAACAGAATCAAGATTATACTCTTCGAAGAACGTCTGGGCATACATCTTAGATGTGTTACCGATATCACCACGCTTAGCATCAGCAATGATAAAGTGGTTTGGATGATTCTCCTTTATATATTGAATAGTCTTTTCAAACGCTAACATACCCTTTAAGCCATAGCACTCATAAAAAGCGAGGTTGGGTTTGTAGGCAACGCAATAAGGTGCTGTTGCATCAATGATTGCCTTGTTGAAAGCAAAGATAGGGTCATCCTCATTCTTCAAGTGCGCTGGTATCTTGTTGATATCAGTGTCAAGTCCCACACATAAGAATGTCTTCTTTGTGAAAATCTCGTTGATTAACTGTTGTCTGTTCATAAAGGTTATCTTTTTTAGAATTAATCAAAAGGGTATTTTTAATGACTAACTGTTGTATTTTCAAAGGCGTACGGTTCCTATGTCTGTAAGTAATGTTATATAACAGATACACGAACCATACGCCCCTAAATTTTGACATAGCTTTTCTTGTAGTTACTTCTTATAGCTGCGAAGCTTTGTCTTCCTCTGCTACAGGCTTAGAGATAGAACTATGAACCTTCCATATACCTAATAGCAAGCCAACCATTGAAGCTACAAATGTTGCGATTAACATAGTGTTATCGGTTGAAACAGCAACTGAAATGGCGATGGCTGTACCTCCCACACATAGCAATGCACCGATAAGTGCTGACACGATAGCTACAATGAACTTCTTGTTGCGTGCAACTGGAGCAGTTGATGTTGCTGCTATTACGAACATAGTGTACTTAGCAAGCATAACAGTACTATTGCCGATTATGCTCACAATACCATCTCGAGCAAAGTTCGATAATATGAGTTTAACGATGAAACCATATCCAATTTGAATTACAAACATTGTAAGGAACGCTATTGGTAATACAAGTATCCATCTAAGTGCTGGGCTCAACGTTTTTACAAGTTGCAAGTCAAAGTTGTTGTCAATATCTAACTTGCTTTCTTTCTTAGCTTTAGTTTCGTTGCTCATATCTACTTAATATTAGTTGTTATAACTCTGTTTCCTTCAACTTTTCTGCATTTTCTGCAACGGTCAAAGCGTCAATCATATCTTGGATTTCACCATTCATGAAGCCCTGTAAGTCGTGAGTAGTGAAGCCGATACGGTGGTCGGTAACACGGCCTTGTGGGTAGTTATATGTACGAATCTTGGCACTTCGGTCACCTGTTGAGACCAAAGTCTTACGGCGACTTGCGATGTCATCAACATACTTCTGATGCTCGTGGTCATAGATGTAAGTATAAAGACGGCTCAATGCGCGCTCCTTATTCTTTGGCTGATCACGTGTTTCGGTACACTCGATAAGGATTTCTTCTACCTCACCCGTGTTAGGATTCTTCCATGGATAGCGTAGACGTACACCAGATTCAACCTTATTTACGTTCTGACCACCAGCACCACTGGAACGGAAAGTATCCCACTTGATATCGCCTTCGTTGATATTTACTTCGAACTTATCAGCCTCTGGCAATACGGCTACTGTCGCAGCGGATGTGTGCATACGACCTTGTGTCTCAGTAGCAGGTACACGCTGTACGCGGTGAACACCTGACTCATACTTTAAGGTACCATAGACATTATCACCCTCAACGGCAAAGTCAATCTCTTTAAATCCACCTGCAGTACCCTCAGAAACGGAAGTGATAGAGAGCTTCCAGCCCTTCTTGTCGCAATAACGCTTGTACATATTAAAGAGATCACCAGCAAAGAGCGCAGCTTCATCACCACCAGCACCACCGCGAATCTCCATCTGAACGTTCTTTGCGTCCTCTGGATCCTTTGGTACAAGTAGCAACTTGATTTCCTCTTCGAGTGCAGGTTGAAGCGCTTCATTCTCTGATAACTCCTCACGTGCCATCTCTTTCATCTCCGCATCACTCTCATTGGTAATGATATCTTTTGCCTCTTTGATAGTGGTAAGACAGTTGATATAACGGCGACGAGCATCCATAATGTCGCCAAGGTCCTTATATTCCTTTGTCAGTTTCACATAACGTGACTGATCTGAAATGACACTTGGGTCTGTTATAAGCGTTGATACTTCTTCATAACGGGCCTCAAGTCCGTCGAGTTTTTGTAATATACTGTTGTTATCTATCATAATCTTTTAGTTTAATTCATAACCTATCGTTCAGCATCCACAATCAGAAACAATCTGATACATGAAAGTGCGTATTCTCACACTTGGAGAATAACAATATTTCTAATTGTAAATTGTGAAGTTATAATTGTGAATTATCAATATTCAAATGTGCCAAACTCACTCTTAATAGTTAAGCTACGCTTGCCTTCTTCGATGTGTCCGACAATCTGTGCATCGATGTTGAACTCCTTACTGATGGCAATAACCTGCTCAGCAATCTCTGGACGAACATAGATTTCCATACGATGACCCATGTTGAATACCTGATACATCTCCTTCCAGTCTGTACCGCTACACTCCTTAATAGCACGGAAGAGTGGAGGAACTGGGAACATATTGTCTTTGATGACACGGCAATTCTCATTTACGAAGTGTAGTACTTTCGTTTGTGCACCACCTGTACAATGTACCATACCATGAACCTCTGGGCGCAACTCGTCCAACAATTGCTTGATGACAGGAGCGTATGTGCGAGTAGGAGAAAGTACTAATTCGCCTGCATTGATAGGACTTCCTTCAACGGCATCGGTTAACTTATACTTACCACTGTATACCAAATCCTCTGGTACTGCGTGGTCATAACTCTCTGGATAGTTTTCGGCAAGATATTTAGCAAACACATCATGGCGTGCAGAAGTCAGACCATTGCTACCCATACCACCGTTATAGCGTGTCTCGTATGTAGCTTGACCAGTAGATGAAAGACCTACTATCACATCGCCCGGACGGATATTTGCATTGTCAATAACATCTTCACGGCGCATACGGCAGGTAACAGTAGAATCTACGATAATTGTACGAACAAGGTCGCCAACATCTGCTGTCTCACCACCAGTAGGGTAAATGCCAATACCCATCTTGCGCATATCAGCCAAGAGTTCGTCCGTACCATTGATGATAGCTGAGATAACCTCGCCCGGTACAAGCATCTTGTTGCGACCAATGGTTGAGCTAACAAGGATGTTGTCTACCGCACCCACACAGAGCAAGTCGTCTGTATTCATTACGATAGCATCCTGTGCAATGCCACGCCATACGCTTAAATCGCCCGTCTCCTTCCAATACATATAAGCCAGTGCAGACTTTGTTCCAGCACCATCGGCATGCATAATGTTGCAATACTCTGGGTCTCCGCCAAGAATATCAGGGATAATCTTACAGAAAGCCTGTGGGTAAAGACCTTTGTCAATGTTCTTGATGGCATTATGCACATCTTCCTTTGCAGCACTTACGCCGCGCATCATGTATCTGTTATTCATATCTTAAAAGGAGTTTTCTTGTGCAAAGGTAGCTAATATTTGTTGATTATCAGCTGAATTAAAGCATAAATTTCTACTAAAAGAGGGCTTTTGTTGCTTGAAAAATATGTTGTCGACTTTTATAGTTGTTTTGAAGTTCTATCATAGATAGATATTAACTTGTTGTCTGCTTTGATGTGTTAGTGATTTTAGTTTGTAATGGGCAATCTCTATTTTATAGGATTTTGCATGTTAAAGATAGTCTTATTTGTAAAGATAAATTTGTATATAAAAAACCAATAGATGCTCTTTTGGCTTTGAAAAGACGCCCTTTTGGCTTGCTAAAGATGCCCTTTTGAGGTCTTACTAACGCCCTTTAAGAAGCCAATTAAGCATCTTTTGAAATAGTGGTTTATAATGGTTTGATAATTAGTTAGTTATAAAAGTGATACTTAGGGCTGTTTTAGGCTGTCTTTTAAGATAAAATCAGTGGACGCTTTGTAATAAAATTTCCTTTGTATGCGCCCATATTTTAGTCATCTTTATTTGTATTATTTTGTCCGAACGTGGCTAACAAAGTAGGCAACGTTCGGACAAAAGTATTTGATATAGTTCTTAGACGAGTTGTACTGAAGTCTGTTTCTTATGCTTTCAGCCCTTGTTTTTATAGGCTACGCAATTTTTCTTCAGCGCGCTGAAGGTCTTCTGGCGTATCAATACCGATGGTTTCAACATCCGTAAGACCAACTTTTATTTTATAACCATTCTGTAACCAGCGTAGCTGTTCAAGACTTTCTGCTAACTCAAGTGAGGACTGTGGCAGACGACTTACTTCACGTAGCACTTCTGTACGGTAAGCATAGAGCCCGATGTGTTTGAGGAATGGAAAATGAGTGAGCCACTCTGCACTTTCTTTTCCACGTACAAAAGGAATGACTGAGCGAGAGAAATAAAGTGCATAACCATCATTGTCGAGTACAATCTTAGGTGAGTTAGGATTCTCCACTGCCTCCATTGAGTCAAAAGGTTTGCCAAGTGTCGCTATCTGTGTGCGTGGATCGTCAAAACACTGCATGACAGTTTCAAGCTGACTTCTCTGTATGAAAGGTTCGTCACCCTGTATGTTGATAACGACATCAAAGTCTCCACCCACCTTGTCGAGGGCTTCGCAGATTCTGTCTGTGCCACTCTGATGGTCGGAACGAGTCATTATAGCCTTACCGCCAAACGCCTCAACAGCATCGTAGATACGTTGATCGTCTGTGGCAACAAATACATCTTCCATCACACTACTTACCTGTCTGTAAACATGTTCTATTACGGCTTTTCCTCCAAGTATTGCTAAAGGTTTACCAGGAAAGCGTGAAGAACTATAGCGAGCGGGGATAATTCCAATAAATTTCATACGTGTTTCTATCCGTTTAAAGTTTAATATACTGCTGGTTTATGTGCCAGTATGCGCAAAAGTAGTAAATCTTTATTAAAAAGGCGATGACTTCCCGACATATTTCCTTTAAAATTATTAAATTTGTTGGCATGATGAAGGTTACATTGATTGGTGCTGGTAATCTTGCCACACAGTTAGGTAAGTCGTTGAAAAAGGCTGGTGTCATTATCAGTCAGGTGTATAGTCGTACTGAAGATTCTGCCCGAACGTTAGCTGAGTTGCTTGAGGCAGAGTGGTTAACAGATATAAAAGCACTTCGCGATGAGGCAGATATATACATCTTTTCTGTGAAAGATAGTGTTCTCTGTGAGTTGATTTCAGAGGTCTGTAAGGGTAGGGGAAACAAGCTTTTTCTCCATACAGCAGGCTCTATGCCAATGAGTTGTTTTGAAGGAAAGGCACTGCGTTATGGCGTATTCTATCCCATGCAAACGTTCTCTAAGACTAAGGATGTGGATTTCGAGCGTGTCCCAGTGTTTATTGAGGGCAATTCTATTGAGACGGAGGATGTTATTAGGAGTCTTGCTAATAAAGTTACTCAGCGTGTGATAAGGTTGTCTTCCGCAGATAGGAAGTATCTACATTTAGCTGCTGTTTGGGCTTGTAACTTTACAAATTACTGTTATACGGTGGCTTCAGACATTCTCGGTGAGCATGGTATTCCGTTCGATGTGATGTTGCCATTGATAAATGAAACAACAGAAAAGATACAGAAAATCAGTCCAAAGGAGGCACAGACGGGACCTGCAGTGCGTGGAGATAGGAATGTAATGAGTAAACAGTTGGAGTTGATGAATGGCAAAGAGGATTTGCAGGAACTTTATAAGATGCTTTCAAAGGGGATTAATCCGCTGGTGGATAATCTCACTTTAGACAAAAGATAGATTAATAATAAACTCTAATATGTAGATGTAACTTGTTATAATATAGTTATTTACAATCTAAATTGATTATACTTATTTATATGATAAACTACGATTTACGAAAGATAAAGGCTGTTGTCTTTGATGTTGATGGCGTATTGTCTGCTTCTACCATTCAGATGGATGAAAAGGGTGACCCACTACGTACGATTAATATTAAGGATGGTTATGCTATTCAGTTGGCTGTAAAGCATGGGCTACAGCTTGCGATTATGACTGGTGGACATAACGATAATGTTCGTTCACGCTATGAATATCTTGGCGTTAAGGATGTTTATATTAGTTGTTCAATGAAGATACGCACTTGGGAAGAGTTCCTTAAGAAGTATGATTTGAAAGAAGAAGAAATCATATATGTAGGTGATGACATTCCTGATTACGAAGTGATGAAGCGTGCTGGTTGTCCTTGCTGTCCAAAGGATGCTTGTGCAGAAATCAAAGAGATATCAACCTACGTTAGTGATAGCAAAGGAGGATATGGTGTTGCACGTGATATTCTTGAGCAGGTGATGAAGGCTCAAGGGAAATGGGTGTTGAATGAAAAGGCTTTTGGCTGGTAAACTGTAATATAATGAAACGTATAATACTTGCGAGTAATTCGCCGCGTCGTCGTGAACTTTTAGGTGGTTTGGACTTGGATTTTGAGGTAAAAGTACTGCCTGATATTGATGAGTCTTATCCTGATAATCTACCTGCCGCTGAAGTAGCTGGCTATATTTCTCGTGAGAAGGCAGCCCCCTATCGTACATTGATAGGGGAGGGCGACCTTGTTATTACGGCTGATACGGTGGTAATTGTTGGAAATGAAGTTCTTGGAAAGCCTAAGGATGCAGAGGATGCACGTCGTATGCTTCAGCTTATCAGTGGTAGAACGCATCAGGTCATTACGGGTGTTTGTTTGTTGACAACCGATAAGGAACATGCTTTCTCAGTGACTACTGATGTGACTTTTAAGCAGCTTTCAGAAGATGAAATTACCTATTACATAGAGCATTATAAGCCTTTCGATAAAGCAGGAGCTTATGGTATTCAAGAATGGATTGGCTATGTTGGAGTTACATCTATTAACGGTAACTATTTTAATGTTATGGGATTGCCAGTGCAAAGACTGTGGGAAGAAATAAAGAAGTTTTAATATGAAGACGATACTCATCCTTGTTGGGAAAACGCAGAGTAAGATATTTAAGGTTGGTATAGATGATTATGTCAGTCGTATTGAGCATTATATGCCGTTTAGTATTACTACAATCCCAGAATTAAAAAATACGAAAAGCCTTTCTGAAGATCAACAAAAACAAAAGGAAGGTGAATTGATTTTGAAAGAAATTCAGCCTTCTGACACGGTCGTTTTGTTAGACGAACATGGTGCAGAATTCCGTTCTGTTGAATATGCGAATTGGTTGAAACAAAAACAAAATACGGCTCGACGACTTATTTTTATCATTGGTGGACCCTATGGTTTTTCCCCAGATGTTTATGTACGTGCCAATGAAAAGATCTCGTTGTCACGTATGACTTTTTCACATCAGATGGTCAGACTCATCTTTACAGAACAACTTTATCGTGCTTGCACAATTATAAAAGGTGAACCATATCACCATGAATAAATTCAATTTTGCTATCTTTACGCAACGTTTTTATGCCTAACACATATGGTGTTGATGATAAGCACCATATGTGCTGAGCACGAACACAAAACGTGTTTATTGTTATTAAGATAATGGTAGTTATGATAAATAGAGCTTGTAAAGCCCTATTTATCATTCTTTTTAAAGGTCGATTGGAATTAAAAAGAATTGCTATATATAAAGCCTCTATGACTTCATATATAGCACGTAAGAATAAGCAAAAAGATTATTCGCCTAAAATCTCAGATGGTTTATTAACGAATATCGTGCCACCATGCTGTATTAAAAAATCTTTATCACGAAATCCCCAAAGCACACTGATACATGGTAATCCGCAGTTTTTGGCTGTCATTATATCTACATCACTGTCACCAATATATACAGCACCTTCCTTTGACGCTCCTAATTGCCGAAGAGCCTCCAATACTGTGTCTGGTGCAGGCTTCTTTCTGATAGTCTCGCGCTCTCCTATTGCCACCTTTATTGTGTCTGGAAAGAAATGTTTTGCAAGGTCTTGTGTTGCTGCATAAAACTTATTGCTTACAATAGCAAGCTTCTTACCACGACGTTTTAATTCGCGTAATAACTCTGGAATACCATCGTAAGGACTGGTTGTATCAAGATTATGCTCCAAATAATGTTCACGAAACTTGGCGTAAGTCTCCTCAAACTTAGGGTTATTAACACCATTAGGAATGGCACGTTCCATGAGTAGTTTTACTCCATTTCCCACAAACATACGTATTTCTTCTATTGTACGTTCAGGCATTCCAGCCCAACGAAGTGCATAGTTTGTACTTGCAGCCAAGTCGTTTAATGTACTTAGCAATGTACCATCTAAATCAAAGATATATGTATCAAATTCTTTCATTATCCTTTTGTTTACCTCAGACAAAAGTACACAATTATGCAGACAATAGCTTATCTTTTCTCTTAAATTTCAAAAAAGATATAATCAAAGTCGCATGTCATTGCTCGTTTTGTACTTTAAAATTGTACCTTTGCACTTCAGAATTATAAAGTAAAGACGATGGCAAAATCTAAAGGAAAGAACAAAGGGACAACGTCCCGTTGGATTATTGTTGCAATTTTTGCAATATTAGCAGGTGTAGCATACTTTCTTTTCTTCTCGGGAATGTCCCGTACAGGGAAAGAAAAATATGTTCTTATTGACGAGAACGACAATATAGACTCAGTATATGCTAAGCTTCAGCCAATCTCAACTCCTCAAGGTTTTTGGGTATTCAAGCAGCTTGCTGGAATTATGGGATATTCAAATCATATCCGTCCTGGTAGATTTACTGTTGGTTCTTCTGGTTCTCTTCAGACTTCACGTCATATTATTAATGGTCTTCAAGCCCCTGTGAAGATTACGATTAGGTCAGTAAGAACGATTGAAGATCTTGCCACTGATGTGAGCGAAAAGCTGATGTTCTCACGTTCAGAACTCCTTTCTCGTCTTAAGTCAAAAGAAACTTGTAAGAAGTATGGTTTTACTCCAGAAACCATCCCTGCAATGTTTATTCCTAATACATACGATTTCTATTGGAATACTTCAGTCGATAAGTTTCTCGATAAGATGAGTGAAGAGAACAAGAAGTTCTGGAACTTTGAACGTAAAGAGAAAGCGAAACAGGCTGGCTTTACTGAAAGTGAGATTGTTACGCTTGCAAGTATTGTTGACGAAGAAACCGATAATGAGGCAGAAATGCCAAAGATTGCCGGTATGTATATCAATCGTTTACACATGAATATGCCTTTACAGGCTGATCCAACAATAAAGTTTGCTACAAAGAACTTTACTGCTCATCGTATCTATCAGAAGTGGCTTACGATTGATAATCCTTATAATACCTATAAATATCGCGGTCTTCCTCCTGGCCCAATACGTATTCCATCAGTGGCAGCTATTGATGCTGTATTGAATTATGTTCATCATGATTATATCTACATGTGTGCTAAGGAGGATTTTAGTGGTACACATAACTTTGCCAAGACATACGAAGAACATCAAGTGAATGCTGCTAAGTATGCTAAAGCATTGAATGAACATGGAATAAATTAAGGAGGAAATATAGTTTATTTGACTATCTTCTCTTGAAGTTTTAATACTTATCTTATTATGTGCGATGCTTCCACACATATTGTGTTGAGGCCTCGCACATATCGTGTTGATGCCCCGCACATGTTGTGCGGATGGTAATAACCAACGAAAGCTGGGGCTATCAGTCTTACTAAAATTAGGCTTTCTCTATTATAATTTACCTATTGCTTGCCATAAGTTGTCTTTTGGCAGTGGTGATTCTATACAGATCTTCTCCTTTGAAACAGGGTGAATGAATTCAACGCGATGGCTCAACAAACAAATACTGCCATCTGGATTAGAACGTGGCGCACCATATTTCAAATCGCCTTTTATAGGGCAGTCCATATTAGACAGCTGACAACGGATTTGATGATGACGACCTGTCATCAGATTAATCTCTAATAGTGTGTAACGTTCTGACTGATTGATTACCTTATAATGTAAGATAGATTTCTTAGAAGTTGGTACTTGGTGATTATAAGCATAACTCTTATTCTGGCGTTCGTTACGTACAAGCCAGTCTGTTAGTGTAGCCTCTGTCTCAAATGGTGGACGCGTAACAATAGCCCAATAAGTCTTATGCACCTCACCATTGCGGAACATATCGTTTAGTCTTGTAAGTGCTTTTGATGTCTTGGCAAAGACAACCAATCCTGCTACAGGACGGTCCAGTCTATGTACAACACCCAAAAAGACATTCCCTGGTTTCTGGTATTTCTCCTTTATCCATTGTTTGACAATCTCTGACAAAGGTTCATCACCAGTTTTATCGCCTTGTACAATCTCACCTGCCTCTTTGTAGACGATGATGATATGATTATCTTCGTAAAGTACTTCCATAGTAAGAAACGCCTTATAGAGAGATATAATAAAAGATTATCAGTAGTAACAATTATAGAGAAATAGCTTATATAAAATCTTCCTTTTTCGCTGTATGTGTTAGAAGAAAGGTCTAACCACTTGTCGAATAAGTAAAGAATTTATAGAAGCGAACTAAATTCTCCCTCCCTACCCTTTCAGCATTGCTGTTGGGTGGGAGGGAAGAAACTTTACATATTCATACCGCCATCAACCTGGATAACCTGACCTGTAACATAGCTTGACAGTTCAGAACCAAGGTAAACAGCTGTGTTTGCTACATCCTCTACAGTACCACCACGGCGGAGAGGAATCTTTGAGGTCCATTCCTTACGGATATCGTCATCCAAAGCCTGTGTCATAGCTGTATCAATGAAGCCTGGAGCAATAGCATTGGCACGGATTCCCTTAGGGCCCATCTCCTGTGCTACACTCTTAGCCAGAGCAATCATACCTGCCTTTGAAGCTGAATAGTTAGCCTGACCAGCATTACCATGAACACCAACAACACTTGCCATGTTGATAATGCTACCACCACGCTGACGCATCATCACTGGAACACAAGCGTGAATGAAGTTGAAGGCACTCTTAAGGTTTACCGCGATAACTGCATCCCACTGCTGCTCAGTCATACGAAGCATAAGACCATCTTTCGTAATACCAGCATTATTGATGAGGATATCAATAGAACCGAATTCCTCCTTAACCTGTTTTACAACCTCTTCAGACTGTGCGAAGTCTGCTGCATTACTTGCATAACCCTTAGCTTTTACACCAAAAGCAGCAATCTCTGCCTCTGTAGCCTTGCCATTCTCGTCGATAACGAGGTCGGTGAATGCAACGTTTGCACCCTCCTCTGCAAACTTCAATGCGATAGCCTTACCAATACCACGTGCAGCACCTGTAATCAGGGCTGTCTTACCTTCCAATAATTTCATGTTGTTTTGATTTATATTGTTAGTTTATAAGTTTATAATAAGCAAACTGACTGAAATCACATGATAGAATGATGGTTTATTTCAGTCCACTTTTTCCTAATGCACCATACACAACCTTAGCCACAAGCGGACGTGAAGATTCCTCTGTTAGTCCATGACCTAATCGACCATAGATGAATGGAACTTCAAGTCCTTTGATACAATAGTGTGTGATGTCTGCTACAAGTTCAACGTTTTCAATATCAAAATCTCCGTCTTCCTTGGCATCAGAATAAACCTTACGGAAGAGTTCAATCTCGTCTTCATCGAAGTTCTTTCGCGCCTTCTCTACCATCCATATATTCCTAAAGAACTCTGCACGTAAATTACCATTACGCATAACAGTCTCTTTAATCATACTAAGATGAGTATAAATCAGTTCGATGATTTTATCCTGAGGGCTGATGTTTTTAGCAGTTACTTCGTCTAACTTGTCTGATAAACGCTCCAGCTCAGACTCAATAACAGCATAATACACATCGTCCTTGCTTTTAAAGTAAGTGTAGAGTGTGCGTCTACCTTTACCTGAAGCCTTGGCGATGTCGTTCATTGTTGTGTTGGCAATACCATTTTTTGCAAAAAGTTGGCGTGCTACATCAACAAGCTTTTGTCTGGTCTTTGATATTGACATACCCTTGTAATTATTTATTTAGTTACTTGCACATCGCAAATCTTATGTGCAAAATTATAGATTATATCCCATATTCGCAAATTTATACGGATAAAAGTTGTTCTTTTTTAATCTTTTTATCCTTAATGTTGTTCTGTTTTACCTTAAGATAGTTCTTGGGAAGTATAATTAGCCTTAATCGAATAGTAGATAACAGTTCTGTTCTTCTTATTGATTATTATATAAGTTATCCCTCTCCTATCCATATTTTGTAATGTGATTAACCCTCAACACCAATCGTGCTGAGCATGAGCACCACTTGTGCTGGGCAACAACACATTGCTTGAAAATGAATAGAGAGATACTTTATAGTAGTTATATATAAGGTGGAATGCTATAAACACTGATGATAGAGTAAATGTTTAGCGAACAGCATTGATAAATAGTAGGACTGATTTAAGCGTATAAAAATTATCCCTCGATTCACATCGAGGGATAACAACAACACAAACACAAAATAAAGCAGGATACACCTGCAATATTGTTTTTGCTTACTAATCTTGACTATTATTAATCGTAAAAAATGATTTCTACATAATTCCGTCTTCTCTAAGCTTCTCCTGCCATTTCCAAGCAGTTGCGAGAACGTCAGCCAATGGCGTGTTAGCTTTCCAACCCAATACTTTGTTGGCTCTGGTGCAATCGCCCCAGATCTTTTCGATATCGCCTTCACGACGTGGACCATATTTCCAGTTTACCTTAACACCCGTAGCTTTTTCAAAGGTTTCAACAATCTCCTTTGTAGAGTTACCCCTACCTGTACCAATGTTGAAGCACTCAATCTTATATGTATCCTGGTCAAGTACGCGTGCCATAGCTGCAACGTGAGCCTTTGCCAAATCAACAACATAGATGTAGTCACGGATACAAGTACCATCAGGTGTGTTATAATCATTACCGAAGATGGTCAATTCCTTTCTGATACCCATAGCTGTCTGTGTAACGAAAGGAATCAAGTTATTTGGTACACCATTAGGTAATTCACCAATCAATGCTGATGGGTGTGCACCAATAGGATTAAAATATCTTAATACGATACTCTTAATATCAGCACCGCTATTAATATAATCTAAGATAATTTGTTCGTTGATTTCCTTGGTATTACCATATGGTGAAGTTGCTTTCTGATGTGGAGCATCCTCTGTAACAGGTAGGTTCTCAGGCTTAGGCTGGCCATATACGGTACAAGAACTTGAGAAGATGATTCCCTTTACATTGTACTTTGGCATAAGCTCCAATAGATTCAACAATGAAACAATATTGTTTCTATAATACATCAAAGGAAACTGTACACTCTCGCCTACTGCCTTAGAAGCCGCGAAATGAATAATACCTTCAATCTTATTAGGATATTTACGGAAGACATTTTCTGTAGCTTCACGATCACGAAGGTCAACCTGCTCAAAAGCTGGTCTAACGCCCGTTATTTTCTCAATACCATCTAAAACCTCAATTTTAGAGTTAGATAAATCGTCAACAATAACGACTTCATAACCAGCTTCTATCAGCTCTACACTTGTGTGTGAACCAATAAATCCAGTTCCTCCAGTAACAAGAATTGTTTGTTTCATTTTATATTGTTTTCCTTATTTAGGCTGTTTTATTTCAATGAGTTATGTTGCAAAGATAATGTTTTTTTTTATAATCATCAAAAAAAGAGCGTAAAAAAATGTGTTCGTATATACAAAATCGAAAACTTTTTGTATATTTGCCGTTGTTATAAAATAAACATATACCAAGGAATGATAGGAACCGAACAGACCCAGCAACAAATTGAGCGCTTTTTGAAGAAAGTAGCACAGAAATTTACTGCTAATGATTGTGATATGCCAATGACAGATATTCATTTGCGTGTATCGCAAGATAGTGGTGATCTTATGGCTTTTGACGATAGCGATGATGAGATTACTCGCTGTGTCATCGACCAATGGATTGATAATAAGAGTGATAATTTTTATCAAGAAGCAGCATGTATCTTGCGTTCAGAAATTAATCGTATAAAGGATGTAATTGAGAATATGTCAATCATGAAGCCTTATAGTTTCATCCTTGAAGATGATGATAGGAATAATATTTCAGAGCTTTATCTTGTTGATGACGACATTGTTATTATAGGTGGTGATCTTATGCATGATTTGGATAAGGACTTAGATTGCTTTCTCAATGATTTATTGAATAAAGAAGAATGAGGAGATTAGGCTTTATATTCATCTATTGCTTAGCTTATCTTTTTCCCCTTTCTACCTCTGCTCAGCGACATGAAATCAATGACGAGAATATCCGTTCATTGCAGGTTGTTGCTAATCAGAAGTGGATGGACTTGCCTATCATGGTACTCAATGACGGAAAGATAAGTATAGATTTTGACGATCTTACACACACTTACCGCCGTCTGACTTATCGGTTAGAGCATTGTGAAGCTGATTGGAAGCCTTCCGTCGGACTCTTCGAAAGTGATGTTGTAGATAGTTTTATAGCAGGAAACACAATAGATGATGTAAAGGAGTCTACCCTTACGAATACACTTTACACACACTATCATTTTGAGATACCAAATGATAAGTGTCAACCAAAGTTGTCTGGCAATTATCGTCTATATGTCTATGATGATGATAGTAGCTCTGACCACCCTTTGCTTACAGCTTGCTTTATGCTTACAGAACCTGCAGAGAGTTCTATGGGTGTTAGATTGAATATAACTACACAAACAGATCAGTCGATTAATCGTGAGCAACAGCAGGCTGAGATGCTGATAGATTATGGTACTTACATCGTAAGTAATCCACAGCAGCAGATTAAGACAGTCGTATTACAAAACCGTAATTGGCTTGATGCTCGTTGGAATAGTAAACCGCAGTATGTCATGTCAAATGGTTTACGATGGTCGCATAATCAAGATTATATCTTTTGGGCGGGTAATGAATATAGGAAGTTTGAGATCCTCTCAACCGATGTTGCTTCTATGGGCGTAGATAAAATTGGTTGGGATGGTAAGAATTTTCATGCCTATCTCTACCCTACTACTCCTTTCTTGAATTATCTGTATGATGAAGATGCTGATGGTGCATTCTTAATACGTAACTCGGATAATGTTGAGATAAATACAACGAGTGACTATATGCTGACTCATTTTCAGTTAAACGTACCTTCCCCCTACCCTTACAGAATATTTTTGAATGGTGATTGGACTTATGACCGTCTGCTTCCTGCTTATGAGATGACATATAATTCTGCTGGTGGATATTATGAGGCTGTAGTCCCCTTGAAGTTAGGTTATTATAATTATCAGTTCCTTGCTGCAGATGAGCAAGGTAGACTCTCATCTTTTAGAGTTGACAATAGCCATTATCAAACCGAAAATAGCTATCAAGCCCTTATTTATTTCCGTCCACCAGGAGGACGTACCGATAAGCTTGTTGGCTATGCAAATGTTAGGTTTATCAAGAGATAAGGGATTATTCAGTTATCAAAGCATCGTGTTTTTATATTCTGAAAGTACATGATATTTTATATTTTCTTGTTTGAAAATATATTACATAATTTATTATTTTTACTCCCTAAAAGCATAAGATATGATGTCTTAAAATCATCTTTATAACTATCAGTAATTCAGTATATTATAAAACCATATTTTAAAAGGTGCTTAGTAAGGGTTTAAAAGGGCGTTAGTTAGCATCGAAAAGGGCATCTTTTGCAAGCCAATTGGGCGTTAATTCAAACGCAATTGAGCATCTTTTAAAAAGTAGGTTGTGAAAAAATAAGACAAAAGAGAGCCTTTGGGCAGTTGGGAGAAATTGTATATAAACAGAAAAAGTGTATCAAAAGGAAACAATGCTGTTTCATACTTTTGATACACTTTTTCTATTTTACTAATACTGTAAACTTACTGTTAGAAAAGAACAATAAGTTTCAATAATCTGATTTCATTAATCATTCATCGACAACAGGAACTCCTCATTATTCTCTGTACGTCTCATACGGTCGTGGATAGAGTTCATTGCCTCAATAGAATTCATATCAGCAATGTACTTACGGAGAATCCACATACGATCAAGTGTTGTACGATCCTGGAGGAGGTCATCACGACGTGTACTTGAAGCAACCAAGTTAACAGCTGGGAAGATACGCTTGTTGCTCAAGCTGCGGTCAAGCTGCAACTCCATGTTACCTGTTCCCTTGAACTCCTCGAAGATAACCTCATCCATCTTAGAACCAGTATCAATCAAGGCTGTTGCTATGATAGTCAAAGAACCACCACCCTCAATATTACGTGCAGCACCGAAGAAACGCTTTGGCTTCTGCAATGCATTGGCATCCACACCACCAGTCAATACCTTACCAGATGCTGGTGCTACAGTGTTGTAAGCACGTGCCAAACGAGTGATTGAGTCAAGGAAGATAACTACATCATGACCACATTCAACCATGCGTTTTGCCTTCTCCAAAACGATACCGGCAATCTTAACGTGGCGTTCTGCAGGCTCATCAAATGTTGAAGCAATTACCTCAGCATTTACTGTGCGTGCCATATCGGTAACCTCCTCAGGACGCTCATCAATCAAGAGCATCATCAAGTAAGCCTCTGGATGGTTGGCTGCAATGGCATTTGCAATATCCTTCATCAAGATAGTCTTACCCGTCTTTGGCTGTGCAACAATCAATGCACGCTGTCCCTTACCGATTGGTGAGAAGAGATCTACAATACGTGTTGAAAGATTAGTTGTACGAGGATCGCCACAGAGTGTGAACTTCTCCTCTGGGAAGAGTGGTGTAAGATGTTCGAAAGGTATACGGTCACGTACCTCAGAAGGCTTACGACCATTAATCTTGTCAATGCTTGTCAGTGGGAAATACTTCTCACCCTCATGTGGTGGACGTACGTGGCATTCTACAACGTCACCTGTCTTCAGACCATATTGCTTAATCTGATTGTTTGCAATATATACATCATCAGGTGATGATAAGTAATTATAATCGCTTGAACGGAGGAAGCCATAACCATCAGGCATTACCTCAAGAACGCCGTTTGCCTTGATAAGATCAGAGAAATCATAGTTCGCATTGTTTGCAACTGGAGCATTATCATAGACAGGAGTTGACGGCAACTGAGCAGGAGTTGTAGGCCGATCAAACATATCATAGTTTGGAACAATACCCTGATCTTCAATTGGTAGGTCAATAACTGGAATGAAATCTGTACCATCGCCTGGGTCACCTGCCCATACACCATCAGGTAATACAGGATAACCAGCTGGTTCCATATTCATATTATGTGCGTTAACCTTCTCCTGGAGGCGTGCCAATAATTCTTCTTTACCTTCACTCTCTTCCTGCTGTGATACGTTAGAGAACTGATCTTCTGGGATGAAATCCTCTGGAGCAGATGGCTCTACATTCTCTATTGGAGCCTCCTCTACAGGCTCTTTTGTCTGCTGTGCCTCTTCTGCTTTAGCCTTAATAGCTGCTTCTGCAGCTGCAATAGCCTCTAATTCCGCCTTAGATTTACGACCACGATGCTTTGGAATAGATGCTAATATTTCTTCTGGAGATTTCTCTTCAGTCTTATCGTCCTTTGTTTCAGGTAACTCTTTGAATAATGAAGGCTGACTTGTTGCCGTGTTTTTATTCTTCTGTAGGTCGAAGTTTTCCCCTTCTTCACCATGTACCGAATAAACCCTGTCGGTATCTTTTCGTGCTATTCTGGTACGCTTACGCTTTGATTCTAAGGGATGTGCTGTACCTACCTCTTCTGCCTGACGGTCAAGGATGGCATAAACGAGCTTATCCTTATCATCTCCAGGTGAGTAAACAGCACCAGTACTCTGAGCAATAGCTTCAAGTTCAGAAACTTCTTTCTCTAATAATTCTTCTTTGCTTAACATATAAATATGTATGGGAAATTACAATTGATAGTGTCGACGTTTCATAAGGTGAAACATCATTAAATGTGTCTTTTGTGGCGCAAAGGTATAATTTTTATTTGAACCTTACAAGATTTCTCTTATCTTTTTTGATATTATTCTGTGGATGAATAGAATATAATAGGTATTCTTCCGTTAAATGTGTTGACACTTTTCGTATTGCTTTAACGGAAGATCCGAAGTTACTCGTTAAACAAAAATTTAGCTAAGATAGTCAACATTCTATCCTATTATTATCCTCTGACATTGAAAGTCATTTCTTTTTAGACTTCGAAAATATGCAGATGATGGTTTGAAAAATAATTACATAATTTCAAAGAAAACATCTATAACTAACGGCAAAAACACATATAAGAAGCTGATTTGCAATCAACAGAGAATCAAGTAGTTACCAAGTAGTAAAATTAAAGGTGCTTAATTGGACTTCAAAAGGGCGTTAGTAAGAGTCTTAAAGGGCACCTTTTGCAAGCCAAAAGAGCGTCTTTAAGAAGCCAAAAGAGCATATATTGGTTTTGAAGAGTATGAAAATAGTTTACAAACCTCAATTAATAAGGGAATTCGTTGTTAGTAGAAGACAGATAGATATCGCATCTAATTATGTTTATCATGGGTCGAGACGTAGTGTCTGTATGTCAAATGATTAATATCCTAACATTCATGGATAATAAGATTCCCAACCTTTAGAAATCAGTTTTCTAAGGGCTGGGAATAATTGAGTTTATCATGAACGAAACTAAGTTTTGTTCTTATGATGCTTATTAATACTGCTCATAATGTTTATTGATGCTGCTCACGCAGAAGATCGTTGACAGTCTTTACAGGGTTGAAAGTGCTGAGTGGTACTTCTACAAAGACTGTATTCCAATCGCTCATAGCACCATTCCACAATCCAGGAAGTTCTAATGCCTTAAGCTCACAACCATTCTTTGACTTTGAACTGATGAAACCTGTTGACTTATCTACATACTTTGTCAAGTCAAAAGCATTGCCTTTGTAATCTTTGATAGCGCAAACAAGATCAACAGGATTGAAGTGTGTACCTTCTGTAAACATCTTCATAGATGCTTCGTTGTTCTTGTCAATCTGAGAACTCTCAAGAATCTGAAGGCTGACAGTACCATCTTGATTATAAGCAAGGAACGGACCGCCACCTGGTTCACCAACGTTCTTAACCATACCGCATACGCGCATTGGTCGATTTAACTTATTATATAAGTAGTCAGCCAATGCTGTATCATTCAAAGAAGCCACATCATGCTTCTCACAAGAGAGGTCATTCTGTAAGAAATCAAGCATCTCTTCGAGTTCTGAATGTGTACAATTACCTTCCTCCAGTTTGTGAAGATAAGCAAAAGCACGCTCTTGTAAGGTTACAAGTTTACCTGCAATAATCATCTTCCAACTGATGGTTTCTTCCTTCAAGCGGTCTGGTACCACATTATCTATATTCTTAATGAATACAATTTCAGCATCCAAATCATTTAAATTCTCTATCAATGCGCCATGACCGGCTGGACGGAACAATAATGAGCCGTCCTCATTGCGGAAAGGAGTATTGTCAAGATTTACAGCAATTGTATCCGTACTTGGTTTCTGTTCAGAGAAAGAAATATCAAATTTTACACCAAATTTACCTTCAAATTTAGCCTGTTTGTCAGCTACTCTTTGTTTGAAGAAGGCTAAGTGTTCGTGCGATACGGTGAAATGTACGTGTGCTTGCTTGTTACTTTCCGCATACCGAGCAGCTTCAACCAAATGTTCTTCCATTGGAGTACGTGCTCCATCGTCATAAGAATGGAACAATAGCAACCCTTTAGGTAGCTGTCCGTAATTCAATCCTTCCTTATTTAATAATGTAGCAACGACAGTTTTGTATCGCCCTTCAGCTATCAACGCATCGATAGTTTTACCTTCCAACTGCTGACATTTGGCTGATAACGCCTCGTAGAACGCAAAGTGATGAATATTTGAGAAGAACTCCTTTTCAAAATCACTAATAGGTGCTTCGTTATTTCCATTGAGAAATGCAAAAAGGTCTTTGAACATGCGACTGGCTGCACCAGAAGCAGGAACAAACTTGACAACTTTATGCCCGTGATTTTGATAATCCTGCCATGCTTTGCAAGCAGTCTCACAAGCATTCTTATCGAGTACCGTAACACCTTTCTTTGGTGTTGCAGCACCTTCAAGCTTCAAGTAAGGAAAGCCTCTTATGAAGTCTTCCAACTGTCTATTTATCTGTTCTTCGTTTATTCCTTTGTCATGTATCTGTTTTAGGTCTTCTTTCTTCAACATAATGGTAAGCTATTAAAAAGATTGTATTTTAACTGCAAAAATAACGAATTAAACCGAAAGAAAAGAACTATTTGACACATTTGTTTCTAATTATATCGAAATTCTTTGTATCTTTGCCTTTGGAAAATAGAATATATTATGCCTATGGAAGAGAAATTCATTTATACGGATAAAGAAAGAGAATTATCTGAACAGATATTCGAAAGTCTGAAGAAGCCACTTGGGGAAACGTTTTATGAGAATGATCTTCCTAAACTGCGTGAACATCTGAGTAAGGTTGTTTCAGACAATAGTATCCAACGCAATGTATTTGGGCTCAACCCTATTCTTTGCTCTTTGCAGACAGCAGCCATTGCTGTAAAGGATATCGGTTTAAATCGTGACTCTGTTATTTCAATTTTGCTCTATCAAAGTGTTCAAGCAGGAATCCTTTCACTTGATGAAATAAGCAAGTTGTATGGTAATGGTGCTTCGAAGATTATCCATGGGCTTATACGTGTTCAGACACTTTATAAGAAAACGCCAGTTATCGAGAGTGAAAACTTCCGAAATCTTCTGTTATCTTTTGCAGAAGACATGCGTGTTATCTTGATTATGATAGCTGACCGTGTCAACCTTATGCGTCAGATTCGTGACGTTGAGAATAAGGAAGCGCAGCGAAAAGTGTCTGAAGAGGCAAGTTATCTTTATGCTCCTTTGGCACATAAGTTAGGTTTATACCAGCTAAAGAGTGAGTTGGAAGACCTTTCTTTAAAGTATCTTGAGCATGATGCTTACTATCATATAAAAGATAAGTTGAACGCAACCAAGAAGGTGCGTGATGCTTATATCAGTAGCTTTATTACTCCAGTTAGTGAGCAACTTAAAGCTGCTGGGCTTAAATTCCATATTAAGGGAAGAACGAAGTCAATTCATTCTATCTGGCAGAAGATGAAGAAGCAGAAGTGTGGCTTTGATGGTATTTATGACCTCTTTGCCATTCGTATCATTCTTGATTCACCAGAAGACAAGGAGAAGATGCAATGTTGGCAGGCATATTCTATTGTGACGGATATGTATCAGCCAAACCCAAAGCGACTCCGTGATTGGCTTTCTGTACCAAAGTCTAATGGTTATGAATGTTTGCATATCACTGTGCTTGGACCTGACAAGAAGTGGGTAGAAGTGCAGATTCGTACAGAACGTATGGATGAGATAGCCGAACATGGACTTGCTGCACACTGGAGATATAAAGGAGTGAAGGCAGAAGGCGGAATGGATAACTGGTTAGCTTCTATTCGTTCTGCCCTTGAGGCTGGTAACAACCTTGAGGTGATGGACGAGTTTAGGTCTGACCTTTACGAAAAGGAGATTTATGTCTTTACGCCAAAGGGCGACCTTCTAAAGTTTCAAAAAGGTGTGACAGTACTCGATTTTGCTTATCACATCCACTCTAAGATAGGAAATCAATGTGTTGGAGGAAAGATAAATGGCAAGAATGTATCTTTCCGTACCGAGTTACATAGTGGTGATTCTGTAGAGATTCTAACCTCCACGACGCAGAAGCCTAATCGTGATTGGCTGAACATTTGCAAGTCATCTCGAGCAAAGGCAAAGATACGTCTTGCGCTAAAAGAGACGCAAGTGAAAGATGGTCTATATGCGAAGGAACTGCTTGAACGTAGGTTTAAGAATAAGAAGATTGAGATAGAAGACTCTACGATGGGTCAACTCATTCGTAAGTTAGGCTTCAAGGAGGTTTCTGAATTCTATAAGCAGATTGCCGATGAGAAGCTTGATCCGAACTATGTCATTGAGGAATATCAGAAAGTATACAATCATGCACATAACCTCAATCAGACAAAAGAGACTGAGAGTGCAGAGAACTTTGAGTTTGAGAACCCTACGACAGAATATCTGAAGAAGAATGATGATGTCCTTGTCATTGACAAAAATCTTAAAGGTTTAGACTTCTCGCTTGCTAAGTGTTGTCACCCTATCTATGGAGATCCCGTCTTTGGTTTTGTGACCGTCAGTGGAGGAATAAAGATTCACCGCGATGATTGCCCCAATGCACCTGAGATGCGCAAGCGTTTTGGCTATCGAGTTGTTAAGGCACGTTGGAGTGGCAAGGGTACATCCCAGTATGCTATTACACTGCGTGTCATAGGTAATGACGACATCGGTATTGTGAGCAACATTTCAAATATCATTTCAAAAGATGAGAAAATAGTGATGCGCTCTATCAATATTGAATCGAATGATGGCCTTTTCTCTGGTAATCTCGTTGTTCTCCTTGATGATAATTCCAAGTTGAATATGCTCATCAAGAAACTTAGAACAGTGAAGGGCGTTAAGGAAGTAATGAGAATATAAAATAATCTAATAAACTTTGCTCCCATTCTCTACCCTATTTTAAAGGTGAGAATGGGGGCTTTTTTTATTAATGTTATTATCAAATATTGCTAAAGAAAAATATGTGTAGGCATGAAATATATTTACAAGTTTAAGGCTATAAAAAGCTATTTGTAAGCCTGAAAATAGAGTTCTGGGCAGGTGTTGTAACTCTTTAGTTTTCAACTTGTTGCAAAATAGCAAATCAAAAGGTGCTTAATTGGACTTCAAAAGGGCGTTAGTTAGACCTCAAAAGGGCACCTTTTAGAAGCCAATAGATGCTTAATTGAAGTGCTATTAAGCATCTATTGATTTTTAAGGGTATGATTTTTTATTACAAAATGGTTTTACTTATCCATCGTATTTATGCGCTCAATGCGCTTTGCCATAGCTTGTGATTTTGGACTCAGTCTACCTTTAAGATACTTCTCCATTATCAATCCTGCTATAGGGGCAGCTACATCGGCACCAAATCCACCATGTTCAATATAAACAGAGATTGCAATCTTGGGTTCATTCATCGGTGCGAAACCAATGAAAATAGAATGGTCTTTACCAGCGTTTTCGGCTGTTCCGGTCTTGCCACAAACAGGATAGGTCGTTCCGTTGAGTACGGTCGCTGTACCCTTTGTTACTGCTAAGCGCATACCTTTAATGACATCTGCATAAATGTAAGAAGGAACCTTTGTCTGACGTGGCGTGAGGAAGCGTGAAGGGAGGGGTGCCCATTCAACGCTTTTATGAATATGTGGTGTAAAGAAGTAGCCACGATTTGCAATCGTTACGGCTAAATTACAGAGCTGTAAAGGAGTGGCTGTGATGTCACCCTGTCCCATTCCTGCCCACATAATTGTTTTTGGCTCCCAATTATTCTTATAACGGCGTGATAGATAGTTAACATTGGCAACCAATCCGCCCTTTTCACCAGCCATGTCAATACCTAATGGACCACCAAGTCCCATACTAACAATGTATTCCCACCAAGTTGTAACAGCCTTCTCCTTAGAACCATACTTCTGTGTATTGTTCAACATTGATAGGTAGGATTTCAAGAACCAAGTGTTACAAGATACAGCCAAAGCACCTGCAAGTGCTTCTGGAGAATAATGCGGATGGCATTTAACCTTTATGTTTCCATCACGAAACCCATCATGACAGGCAATCTTGGTGTCTGGCTTGACGATTCCTTCTGAGAGGAAGACTAATGCTTGTGCTGGCTTAATGGCTGAGCCAGGAGGATAAGCAGTTGCAATGGCAAGGGCATCATTAGGACCCGTAGGTGAATTTGTTACCATACAGAGCACCTCACCCGTGGCTGGATCAATGGCCACGATACTACCCTTCTTACCTTGTATAAGTTCTGTGCCAAGCTCTTGTAGCAGTGGACGAAATGTTAACGGTGGGGTTTCACGGTACTCTTGCGCCTGAACACTATTCGTTGTTACGAATAAGAGCGTAAGTAGTGCAGAACGAAATGATATAATTGTTTTGTTTATAGTTATTTTACGCATACTTATTAAATTCTTTCTTAATATGTTTCTAATCATTAATTACGAGGACTCATAGCTCATAAATCGATTGATATTTTCTTCTATTAGAAGCTATAATGTACTCTCATTCTTTCTTCTTTAAAAGAAAGTTTTAAGTCATCTAAGTTTTTATGAGCTACAAAATTACGAATAAATTATTCGCTTGAAACATACTTTTCTCTGTTTATATTTAATTTGCAACAATCCCAAATAATTGTAAATTACTATAGGCGGATAGCTGCAAGTGATGTTCCTGACATAAAGCGGTCGAGGTCTACGTAGCCACGAATACCACGTACTTTACCGTGATCAGAGAACTGCCAGATGTTATGTCGGCCTACTCCCTTGATGGATGGGCGCACAGAACTATATCTACCTAAGAAAAGGAAGTACTTATTGAATCGAGGGCAAAGATGAGAATTATAGAAACTTACATGAGAATAAATAAGTGGTTTCTTACCATACTTCCTCTCTATTAATTTTGCAAATAAGGCAACGCTGTCTTGTACTTGTTTCTTGCTCCAACGTCTTACACCATCATGTTCTATGTCAATCATTGGAATTAAATCCTGTTTATGTCCTCGCATAACTTTCTGGAAATTACGAAACTGAGACCTAACGGAGGTTAAGCATGAAAGATAGTGGTAAGAACCGCAACGTAAACCTTGACGGCGTGCCTCCTTGATGTTCTGTTCGTAGTTTTTATCCTTTATGCTTGTTCCTTGTGTTGCTTTGATGTATACAAATTTAATTTGTTTGTCTTTTGCCACTTCTTTCCAGTCGATTTTCCCCTGATGATGTGATATGTCAATGCCATCATACTGACGTTTAGTGTTTTTTGAAGACTTATGAGAAGCGGTTGCTGCAGAGGCAATTACACAAATGGTAGATAGAAATAAGATGTTAATGAAACGTGGAAATATAGTTGATTTCATCTTCTAAATATTTGAAACATATTGAATAAGATTCTTTTTGAATCTAAATTATCCTGTAATGATGCTTAAAAAGCACTGCAAAATTAGTATATTTTTCTTGAACAAACTCATAAAAATCCGATAATAATCATTATCTTTGCAACGTAATTACATCTCGATACAGTATCAATGAGTAAACAAGACATCACTCAGCAACTTATACAGACCGTTGAAGAACTTTCTGAACCGGAAGCGTTGCAGGGTATTAGCCATGAGCACCGTGATGGAGACCCCTTGCCATCAGCTAAAGAATTGGAGGAGATTATCGAACTTTCTCGTTCTATTCTCTTTCCAGGTTTTTATGGTCGCTCGTCAGTTAATTTTGAAACGATTAAATATCAAATCGGTGTAAATGTAGAAAAATTGCATAAACTGCTATGTCGGCAGGTTATGGCTGGTTTATGTTTTAATGAAGACTGTCATTGTCCAAATGCTGATGATACGCGTCGTTGTATGCAAGATGAGGCTAATAAGATAGCTGGACGTATCATAGAAAAGTTCCCTACCCTACGTAAAATACTTTCAACAGACATACAAGCTGCCTTTGATGGTGATCCTGCAGCTGCCAATTTGGGAGAAGTAATTTCATGTTATCCAGCTATTAAGGCTGTTATTAACTATCGTTTGGCACATGAATTAGTTTTAGAAAATGTGCCTCTTATTCCACGCATGATTACAGAAATGGCGCACTCAGAGACTGGTATTGATATTCATCCTGCTGCGACCATTGGTACACATTTTACCATTGATCATGGTACTGGTGTGGTGATTGGTGCAACCTGTATTATAGGTAATCATGTAAAACTCTACCAAGGTGTGACTTTAGGGGCTAAGAGCTTCCCACTTGACAAAGATGGTAAGCCTATTAAAGGAATTGCACGTCACCCTATTCTAAAGGATGATGTTGTCGTCTATGCCAATGCAACTATCCTCGGCCGTATCACTATAGGGAAAGGCTGTATCATTGGAGCCAATGTGTGGGTTACGCGAGATATGCGTCCACGAACAAAGAAGTATAAACAGAATAAAACAGATATCTTAGATATTGACTTTGAATATGGTGGGGGAATATAAAGGGGCTACCCTATTCTCACCTCGAAAGGGAAAAGGGGAGCACTTGATAAGCAACCAATAGGTTATTCTTATTGAAGTTATCAGACAATGTTTTCCGCTAATTTAATTTTAACATCGTATATAAAAATATTTATCACATAAATGCAAGAATTTGAACTCATCGCCAAAACCTTCATGGGTTTGGAGCAAGTATTAGCAAAAGAGCTGACACAGTTAGGTGCCAATAACGTACAAATAGGACGCCGAATGGTGTCATTTACGGGTGACAAGGAAATGATGTATCGTGCAAATTTCCAGTTACACACAGCTATTCGTATCCTTAAACCTATCGCACATTTCAAGGCGAAGAGTGCTGAAGATATGTATGAGGAAGTAATGAAGATTGATTGGAGTAAGTATATCCTCCCTGGAAAGACTTTCTCTGTAGACTCTGTCGTTTATTCTGAAGAGTTTACTAACTCACGCTTCGTTACATACAAAGTTAAAGATGCTATTGTAGACCAATTCCGTGAGCGTACTGGTACCCGTCCAAATATCTCTGTCAGCAATCCTGATATTCGTTTGAACATCCACGTGGCAGAGGATAATGCTACACTGTCATTGGACTCAAGTGGTGAGTCTTTGCATCGCCGTGGTTATCGTCAAGAGAGTGTTGAGGCACCATTGAATGAAGTTTTGGCTGCAGGTATGATTCTTATGACGGGTTGGAAAGGTGAAACAGACTTTATCGACCCAATGTGTGGTTCTGGTACCTTGCCTGTTGAGGCTGCTCTTATTGCTCTTAATATTTCTCCAGGTGTGTTCCGCAAGGAATTTGCATTTGAGAAATGGCCTGACTTTGACCAAGAACTGTTCGATACGATATATAATGATGACTCACAAGAACGTGAGTTTACACATCATATCTATGGCTATGACACAGAGATGAAGGCTGTCAATACGGCTCGTATGAATGTTGCCGCAGCTGGTTTGTCAAGATATGTAACCATCGAACAGCAGGACTTCAAAGACTTCACTCAGCCAAAGGAGAAGAGCATGATTGTGATGAATCCTCCATATGGTGAGCGTATCTCTACACCTAACTTACTCGGTACCTATAAGATGATTGGTGAACGTTTGAAGCATCAGTTCATGGGTAATGAGGCTTGGATTCTGTCTTATCGTGAGGAATGTTTCCGTCAGATTGGATTGAAACCAAGTATTAAGATTCCTGTTTATAATGGCTCATTGGAGTGTGAATTCCGTCGTTACCAGATGTTTGATGGTAAGATGAGTGACTTCCGACATGAAGGTGGTGTCGTAAAGACCGAAGATGAGAAGCGTGAGATGGCACAGAAGCATCGCTTCAAGAAGGAACGTGAGTTTAAGAAACGTCTTGATGAAAATGAGGAAAATGCTGAGGCTGATATTCGTTCATTCACCTTCCATAGCTTAGAGCGTAATAAGTTCGGTGGTGGTAAGTTCCGTGAAGATCGTGAGCGTCGCCCTCGTTTTGATCGTGATGTGGAAGACCGCAAACGTTCTTTCAGAAGAGGAGACGACGACCGTAAGCGTTCATTCAGACGTGATGACGATCGGAAACGTTCGTTCAGTCGTGATGATGACCGTAAGTTTGGCGGCAAACGATTTGATAAATCTAACAAGCGCGGAGGATTCCGTGGTAAAAACACGTATAATCATGAAGATTAAATCATTTATTAGTCTTGTGGGGCTTTGTGCTTTCACAGGACTTTTAAGTCCTACTGAAAGTATGGCACAAAAGCAGTTCACCCTTGAGGATTTGAACTTTGGCGGTAAAAACTTCTACAACATGCGCCCTGAAGCACGTTATCTTACGTGGTGGGGAGGAAAGTTGGTACGCCAAGACCTTAACAATTGTTCGTTAGTTGACTTAGTGACTGGTAAGGAGACACCGCTCTTCTCATTAGATGACATCAATAAATGGGCAGGTTTATCAGCTTCGGATGAGGTTGTGCGTCATCTCTATGGTACTGAATTCCCTTATGCTGATCGCCCTATTGTGAAGGTTCAGAATGGTAATGAGGACTTATATGTAGACTTCAAAACACACAAACTTGAGCAGCGTTTGAATCGACCAGCTGGTCTTCAGGCACGTGATTGGAATAAGGTATCTGGTGCAACAGCACTGGTAAAGGACCATCAGTTATATGTTACAGATGCGAAAGGTACAGAGCATCAGTTAACAACAGATGGTTCAAGAGATATCGTATATGGCCAAAGTGTACATCGTGATGAGTTTGGAATTAATGGTGGCCTCTACTGGAGTCCAAAGGGAAATCGTTTAGCTTTCTATCGTATGGACCAGAGTATGGTTGCTGACTATCCTCTCGTTGATGTTCCAGAGTTGGACTGGAAACCTGCTAAGGGAGAGTCACGTGCAGCTAAGGTTGACCTTATTAAGTATCCTATGGTGGGTGAAACTTCTCATAAGGTAACTGTAGGTGTGTATGACCTTACAACAGGTAAGACTGTATATCTTCAAGCTGGTGACCCAACCGACCGTTATTTTACAAACATCACATGGAGCCCAGACGAGAAGACGGTTTATATGTTTGAACTTAACCGTGATCAGAATGATTGCCGTTTGGTATCTTATGATGCTACTACAGGTGCAAAGCTGAAAGAACTTTATCGTGAGACGGACGCAAAATATGTTGAGCCATGTCATCCAATTCAGTTCTTACCATGGAACGACAATGAGTTTATCCTGCAGAGTCAGAAGGATGGTTATAACCATCTTTACCTCTTTAATAAGGATGGTCGACAGCTTAAGCAGATTACAAGTGGTAAGTGGGTTGTACTGGAAGTACTCGGCTTCAATAGCAAACAGAAGAGTATTGTCTATGTTTCTAACGAATGTAATCCTATTCAACGCAATGCTTGGCTTGTGAATATAGCATCTGGAAAGCGCACACTACTTGATAATGGCCGTGGTTATCATTATCCAAAACTGAGTGAAGACGGTAATGCTGTCGTGGATAATTACAGTGAACCATCTGTGCCTCGTAAGTATGAAATTATCAGTTTGAATGGTAAGCCACAGCGTCATGATTACTTTGCAGCTGCTAATCCTTGGGAAGGATATACTGTTCCAGAATATACAAACGGTTCAATAAAGGCTGCAGATGGTAAGACAGACTTATACTGGCGTATGGTAAAGCCTGTTAACTTCAATCCAAATAAGAAGTATCCTACTATTATCTATGTTTACGGTGGTCCTCATGCGCATAATGTTGAGGCTTCATGGAACTGGGGTTCACGTGGTTGGGAAACCTACATGGCGCAGAAAGGTTATTTACTTTTCATCCTTGATAACCGTGGTAGCGATAATCGTGGTAAGGAGTTTGAGCAAGCAACATTCCGTCATCTTGGTCAAGAAGAGATGAAAGACCAGATGGAAGGTGTTAAGTATTTAAAGTCTCTCCCATATGTTAATCAGAATCGTATAGGTGTTCATGGATGGTCATTTGGTGGTTTCATGACTACTTCATTGATTACCAACTATCCTGACGTGTTCAAAGTAGGTGTTGCTGGCGGTCCTGTTATCGACTGGAAGTGGTATGAGGCGATGTATGGTGAGCGTTATATGGATACTCCACAAACTAATCCAGAAGGATATGCACAGACATCACTTCTTACAAAGGCAAAGGATCTTAAAGGCAAACTTCAGATTATTACAGGCTTGAATGACCCAGTTGTAGTTCCTCAGCATTCTTATTCCTTCTTAAAGGCTTGTATTGCAGCTGGTACGCAACCCGACTTCTTCGTTTATCCTGGCGAACCTCATAACATGCGTGGACATCAGAGTGTACACTTACATGAGCGTATTACACAGTACTTTGAGGATTATCTGAAGCCAATAAAATAGTGTATCTGATAAGTTAATAATACGCTTGAGCATTGCTTATAATCATATCTAACAATTAAAAAATACCCATGTGCAGCAAGACTGCACTCCCCCTCCTTCATCGGAGGGGGCGGGCAAAGCTTTATGAGAATATTACTTTTAGGTAGCGGCGGTCGTGAACACGCCTTGGCATGGAAGATTGCACAGAGTGCAAAGTGTAGTAAACTCTTCATCGCACCAGGTAATGCTGGTACGGGAGCAGTTGGTGAGAACGTTGCAATCGGAGTAAATGACTTCGGCAAACTTAAAGATTTTGTTGTCGAAGAGAAGGTTGATATGGTTGTTGTTGGTCCTGAAGACCCATTGGTAAATGGTGTTTATGACTGTTTTAAGGAAGACAGCCGCACAGCTAATATTCCTGTTATTGGTCCTTCAAAAGCTGGTGCTGTACTCGAAGGGTCTAAGGACTTTGCCAAAGCTTTCATGAAGCGTCATAATATTCCGACAGCTGCTTACGAAACATTCGATGGTACAACGATAGAAGAAGGCATGCGTTTCTTGGAGACGCTTAAGGCTCCTTATGTGTTGAAAGCTGATGGCTTGGCTGCTGGTAAGGGTGTTCTCATTCTTCCAACGCTTGAAGAAGCTAAGAAGGAACTACGCGAAATGCTTGGTGGTATGTTCGGTAATGCTTCTGCAAAGGTGGTCATTGAGGAGTTCCTTTCTGGTATTGAGTGCTCTGTATTTGTACTTACAGATGGTACTCACTATCAAATATTACCTGAAGCAAAGGACTATAAGCGCATTGGTGAGCATGATACAGGCTTGAACACAGGCGGTATGGGTAGTGTTACTCCTGTTCCATTTGCTACCAAGGAGTGGATGGGAAAGGTAGAAGAGCGCATTATCCGTCCTACTGTTGATGGTTTAAAGGCAGAGGGTATTGATTATAAAGGCTTTATCTTCTTTGGTTTGATTAATGTAGAAGGTGAACCTATGGTTATCGAGTACAACTGTCGTATGGGTGATCCAGAGACTGAGAGTGTCATGTTACGCCTAAAGAGTGATATTGTTGATCTCTTTGAAGGAGTTGCAGAGGGAAACCTCAATCAGCGACAGGTTGAATTTGATTCACGCTCTGCCGTTTGTGTAATGCTTGTCAGCGGTGGTTATCCTGAAGAGTATGTGAAAGGTTATCCAATCACAGGACTTGATAAGGTTGAAGATTCTGTAGTTTTCCATAGCGGTACAGCTGTGAAGGAAGGTCAGGTCGTTACTGCTGGTGGTCGTGTAATTGCAGTGTCTTCTTATGGTGAGAATAAAGAAGAAGCACTAAAGAAGAGTTTTGCGGAAGCTCAGAAGATTGAATTTACGGATAAATATTTTAGAAGAGATATAGGACAAGACCTATAGTCTTAGTCCTTTGAAAGTAAGGAGATAACTCTTAAGTTGTTTATTACTTAGCAACTTCTCATGGCTATCTCTACATATCATCTATTATGCAACAAAAACGCATTCAAAATCGAATAGCAGAAAGCCGCTGGACACAAGCATACGTTGTTTCAGCGGCTGCTCTTGTATGGGTTATTGCGGGGATATATAACCCTTCAGTAATAGTGCCAGGTATATGCCTTTTGCTGTCTACTTATCTTATGATGGAACTGAATAATGCCAATGCGCTTATTCGTATCTATAGCAGAATGGTGTCATGTTCGTTCATCGTCTTTGCGACTATGGCTGTCTTTATGTTCCCATCTATTCAATCAGCCATCATCATGTTAGGCTTTGTAGGGTTCTATACATTTGCTTTTCGTTGCTATCAAAACACACATGCACCAGGTTGGATGTTCTATGCATTCTTCTGTATAGGTATGGCAAGTATTGTTTGGGTACAAACACTTTTCTTCCTACCAGTACTCTGGGTTATTATGCGTACCAATATTCTCTCGATGAGTCCACGCAATTTTGTTGCATCCCTTCTCGGTATAATCCTGCCCTATTGGTTCTATGCAGGATACTTGGTGGTCAAAGGAGACATTACAATACTCATCAATCATTTCGCTAAGATTGCTGTGTTTGGTGAACCATTCAACTTAAAGTTTCTGAACTTTAGTCAAGCATTGACTTTATCATTTGTGTTAGTATGTGCTATGATTGGTATTGTTCATTTTATGAATCAAAAGCGCAATGATAATATTAGGACCCGTTTGTTCTATCAGATTTTCGTAACAATAGATCTTTTAGCAATAGTCTTTTTCTTTTTGCAACCTCATCATTATGAAGCATTGCTGAGTGTAATGATTGTTACTACAGCTCCACTCATTGCACATTTCTTTGCACTAACACGCACAAGGATAACCAACTGGATGTTTATCATTCTTTCTTATTCAGCTATCATCATCACCCTATTCAACTTATGGAATCTCTTACACAATTACTTGTAGATTATGGTTATTGGGGAATGTTCTTATCAGCATTCCTTGCAGGAAGTTTCTTACCATTTAGTAGCGAAGCAGTAATGCTTGGGTTACTTGCAGCTGGCGTAGACCCTGTTCTTTTACTTGTTTATGGTAGTATAGGTAACGTTTTGGGAGGAATGTTGAATTATGGTCTTGGCAGGTTAGGTAAACTGGAGTGGCTTGAACGGTATTTCCGAGTGAAAAAAGAATCATTGGATAGAGCTTATCGCTTTATGGGCGGACATGGTGCATGGATGGGATTTTTTGCTTTCCTTCCTATCCTTGGTAGTGCCATCACCATTGTTTTAGGACTTACACGTGCAAATATTGTTTTGTCCGTGTTAAGTATTACAATAGGTAAAGTGCTTCGTTATGCAGTTTTGATTTGGGGTGCAAGCTCTTTCTTTTAGTCCGTTTTATCCAAAGGACATATCCATAGGCAATGTTACCCCTCATTGAATATTTGAAATACTTTAGTGTGTACAATATTCTTCTATCAATAACTTGATAGCATTTTAGTAATATATAATAAGGAGTAAAGCTCTCAAAATAATTATTGTTTAGCCTCCGCACTATTGGTGTTTAGCATTCGCACCATATGTGTTCAGCACTCGCACCACATGTGCGGAACATCCTTAAGTTGATAAAAAGGTGCATAGATGAGTCTATTCAGGTATTATACGATAGATAGGATTTGGCATATAGACTAATGTTTATGCGCTTGTATTCTGTGGATAAACTATAATCAAGTGGCATAACAGAAAGATCGAAGAACAAGATAAGCATCTTGAAACGACAAAAGGTTGGGTCATAATAATTAAAAGCAAAAAACTTTTTTTCGCAAGAAATGGTAATATTCAAATTTTATTTCTATCTTTGCGATTATAACTTTATAAAAAGAATATAACTATGAAATCTGACATTGAAATTGCACGCTCATGTAATATGAAGCCAATAGAGGAAGTAGCAGCTACGGTCGGTATTCCAGCTGATGCTTTGGAGCATTATGGTAAGTATATGGCAAAAGTGCCTCTCTCATTGATTGATGAAGATCGAGTAGCTTGCAACCGTCTTGTTCTTGTTAGTTCAATCTCCCCTACCCGTGCTGGTATTGGTAAAACTACAGTTAGTATTGGTTTATCAATGGCACTTAATCGCATTGGTAAGCGTTCGGTTCTCGCTTTACGCGAGCCAAGTCTTGGCCCTTGTTTTGGCATGAAGGGCGGTGCTGCTGGTGGTGGATATGCCCAAGTAGTACCTATGGAGAAGATTAATCTCCATTTTACAGGCGATTTCCATGCTATCACGAGTGCACATAATATGATTGCAGCCTTGCTTGATAATTATATTTATCAGCATCGTAGTGAGGGCTTTACTTTGAAACAAATTCTCTGGAAGCGCGTCTTGGACGTAAATGATCGTAGCCTTCGCAACATCGTTACTGGTCTGGGTGCTTCTACTGATGGCTTACCAACACAGTCAGGTTTTGATATTACGCCTGCGAGTGAGATTATGGCAGCATTATGTCTTGCTGATAGTGAGCAAGACCTCCGTCGTCGTATTGAGAATATGGTTTTGGGTATCACCTTTGACGATAAACCATTTAGAGTACGCGATCTTGGCGTGGCTGGTGCAATAACAGTTCTGTTGATGGATGCTATCAAGCCTAACCTTGTTCAGACACTGGAGGGGACAGCAGCCTTTGTTCATGGTGGACCATTTGCGAATATTGCCCATGGCTGTAACAGTTTAGTCGCAACCAAGATGGCTATGTCATTGAGTGATTATGCTATCACTGAAGCTGGATTCGGTGCAGACCTTGGTGCAGAGAAATTCTTAGACATTAAGTGTCGTAAGGCTGAAATTCATCCTCGTGTTACTGTTCTTGTTTCAACTTTACGTGGTTTGAAGATGCACGGTGGACTTGTTGATGGTGCATCGCATGAACAGGAACGTCAAGCACTTGTGGATGGCTTTGCTAATCTCGATCGTCATGTTGAGAATATGCAACGCTTTGGACAGCCAGTGATTGTCACACTAAACCGATATGGCGATGATACTGAGGAAGAAATTGCTCTTCTTGCAGAACACTGTAAGATGTTGGGTGTAGGTTTTGCAGAAAACAATGTGTTCTTGAAAGGTGGTGAAGGTGCTGAGGATTTGGCTCGTCTTGTCGTTGAAACCATTGATAAGCAGGGAGCTAAGGACATCAATATGACTTATGCGGATGAGGATAGTATTGAAGAGAAAGTTAATAAGGTAGCCAAGAATATCTATGGTGCACGTTCAGTTATACTCAGTAAAACAGCTGTAAATAAACTGAAACGTATTCATGCTTGGGAGATGGATAAGTTCCCTGTCTGCATTGCTAAGACACAATTCTCATTCAGTGAAGACCCTAAGCAGGTGGGTGTAGCTAAGAATTTCGACATTACTATTCGTGACTTTGTCATCAATGGAGGTGCTGAGATGATTGTTGCTATTGCTGGTGAGATAATGCGTATGCCTGGCTTACCTAAGATTCCTCAAGCAGAAAAGATTGATATTGTTCGTGGTCAGATTGAAGGTTTGGCTTAACGAGCATCAATATTCTTTGTTTAAACCCAAATCAGTCATTAGAGCCTAAACATATTTTGTTTTATTATTGAGCAGATTGTTTGGCTTTGTTACGCAGGCGTAGCGGGCTACGTCAAGATACAAAGACAGACAAGATGCCGATAAGAAAATAAAAGATGTTAGGAAACAAAGCCATAGAAATGAAAACTATACATATTGTGGTCTAATGACCGATTTGGGTTAAACCTATACTTGTATAGTTTTATAGGATTTCTATATAAACTATACAAGTTTCTTCTTGACACAAGATATTACTATTACCAGATGTAACTTAGGATGTTAACGAAAATAATATGAAGAAAAAGACAATACTACTAATCATCTTTTCTGTAATCCTTATAGGTGCAATTATTTGGTGTGTCAATGCACCCTATCGTGAAGTAAATCTAAATGACAACTTAGAAACGATTCAAAAGTCTGAATCTTGTATCTCTGTTCATGAGTTGTATAAAGATAAAGACTGGGACACAATGATCGTTATTAAGCCTTACGATAAGCGTACTGCCTCTGATGAAAGAATTGATATGGGCTATGCTGGGGACAGAGCTGCTATCCTTGATAACACTTTATTTGATAGTATCTGTACACTTCTCTTTATAAAGGGGAATAAGCTTGTCGCCTTTTCGAGTATTTATCGTAATGTAATTGATTTTAGTTCACTGAGCAAAACAACCTATAAGGCTGCAGATAAAATACAAATTATAAATAAGTTTGCGACAGATTGCTGATTTTACCCTAATCAATCATTAGAGTCTTGACCTATATACTTATTGTGGTTTAATGACAGATGTGGGTTTAATCGGTGCAAACTCTTATTTAGGCATTTTGAAATCATCTACAGAAACACCTTCACGTAGCTGGTTTATGTCTACGTATGTCCATATTCCACGCACCCTCCCACGCTTACTTGACTGCCATATGTCGTGCTTAGTATCTGGTAGTTGAGGCGGAAGATTATAGTTTGCAATGAACAATCGATACCTGTTAAACTCTGGATAAAGGTTCAGATGATAATAAGCTTCATTGGTGTAAATCATCGGAGAATGTCCTGTTCGTTCCTTTATTAATCGGATAAACTCAGCAAGATTCTTCTGAATAATCTCACGTCCCCAACTGCGTGTTCCATCCTTTTCTATGTCTACAAGTAGTAATAAGTCTTGCTGACTAAGGTCAATGTTAGCAAGAAAGTTATCTACCTGGCGTTCCATAGAAGTTCGATAAGTCAAGAAGTGATAAGAACCTACTAATAAGCCTCTTTCCTTTGCAGCTTTAAAGTTTCTCTTATAGAATGGGTCAACGATAGAACTACCTTCTGTAGCCTTGATATAGACAAAACGGAGTTGTGGATTCTCCTCCACTAATTCATCCCAATGTATTTTCCCTTGATGGCGTGAGATGTCCAGACCATCAAAGTCTTTGGAATATGGTCCCTTAGTCATATCGTGGTAAGGCCATTGGTCGCTGACTACAGAGCGCGACTTTCGCCATGGTTTAAGGTCAATGATAAGAATAGTAATCAGCACTGCTAAAGCAGCACAAACCCACCACCAAAAACGATGTTTGTTGCGCATTTGCTTTCTGCGCCTACGTTTACGCTTTATCATCTGTTGTCTTAACTTGTAGAGCTTATATCTGGAATGTTAAGCATATTAGGGTCGATAAGCCTAATAATATGCGTTCTTACGACTTTAAAACATCGCAAAGGTAAACATTCTTTTTCAATACTACAAATTGCATATATCGTAAAAAGGATATGATTTCATCGATTATATGCAAGTTAAAGTGATTGTTTAACCAGTTTAACATTCATCTCTAACTTTATTAATTAAATGTTAAAGTGTTGTATATCAGGAATATTTTTTTTATCTTTGCAGTGTTAATATGAAACTGAGGCGTGGTGGTAACTCATTCTCACATAGGAACACGCCGTAGAGAGTAGCTCTATTGACTTACTCTTCCAAGGTTTCGGAAAGTTTTTAATGATGAGAATTTTAAAAGTAGTAAGTATTTGTTTCTTAATGATTTTTGCTTCACATGTTGAAGTGTCAGCCAAAAAAGATGGCTTTGATTGGGAACCAGTAATGAATGCAATCATCCAGATTGAAAGCAAGGGTAATCCTGCAGCTGTAAATGGTCCTTATGTTGGTGTACTGCAGATTTCCCCAGTTTTGGTAAAGGAGTGCAACAACATCCTTAAAAGTACTGGTAGCAACAAGCGTTATTCGCTTTCGGATCGCTTTAATGCTGCAAAGTCAAAGGAGATGTTTATTATCATTCAGAGTTTCCATAACCCATTAAATAGTGTTGAAAGAGCTATTCGCTTATGGAGCGGTGGTATTCGATATAATGTGGCTAAGACACAAGCTTATTTACGCAAAGTAATGCGTCACATGAACTAATAAGCGCAATAATTATTTAAGAATCCTCTTATTTAAAAGTCCGGCTATCCTTTCCTTTGGAACAGATAACCGGACTTTTCCTTTCTTTTCTCTTTCTTTTTTCTTACTTTTGCAGTAAGAATACATCAGATTATTATTTCGTATTCTGATGGGTTTGACGTGTTATACAAGTATTTATATGAAGACAAAGCTATTATTTTATCTTTTCCTTTCAGTTACTACCCTATCAATGCATGCTCAAAATGTTACGTATCACGGCTCAAAACACTATAACATAAGAGTGAATCAATTTAAGCAAGAAGGCTCTTTGCCAGATAATGCAATTGTTATGTTGGGTGATAGTCATTCCGAATATGGGAAAGACTGGAATCGTTTTTTTCCAAACGCGAGAAAGATTATCAATAGAGGGATTATAGGAGATGATAGTCGTGGAATCTCTAAACGCTTAAATCAGATTCTGCCTTATAATCCCGGTAAGATATTCTTTGAATGCGGAACAAACGATTTAAGTCATGGTTGGACGGTTGATCGTATATTTCAAGGGGTAGTTAATGTCATAGAGACAATTCGAACAACATGTCCACAAACCAAGCTGTACGTACAAAGTCTTTTACCTTTAAATGAAAAGGTTGGTGTGTGGAAACTACTTAAGGGTAAGGATGATATGATTATTCAGTTAAATGAGAAGTTAAAGGATTACTGTAATGACAATAAACTTGTTTTTATCGACCTCTATCATCCCCTCTTAGGTGTCAATGCTAAGGAAATGCACGCAGACTATTGTCGTGATGGACTGCATCTTTCGAATAAAGGTTATGAAGTTTGGGCAAATATTATCCGCTCTTATATCAATGAATGATGTTAGTGTTCATTTTAGAGGTTTGCTGTTGTTCTTGATGATAAAGCCGAATTTAGTTGTTATGTAACTGTTGATTTGTCTTTATCAGTATCTCTATTTGTAAAATAAAATCACATCTTGAAAAATAAAAGATGCTTTTTGGGCTTGCAATTAACGCCCAATTAGCTTCCAAAAGGTGCCCTTTTGCGATGTTACTAACGCCCTTTTGAAGTCCAATTAAGCACCTTTTTGTATAGCACTTTGCAACTAATTGATAATCGGTTAGTTACAAAGACGAAAAATAACGACTATTTTGACCTTATGTAAGGTTTGATAGTCGTTATTTTTGTAATGAAATTTCGTAGACTTTATGTATCTTGAAAGGATTACCTAATGTCGTTTAGAAGGGTACTCTCATGTCTCCACTTGGGTATGGTGGTATAGGGTCATCATTCATCTTGCTACCAACAATCTCACCACCTAATGGGTCATTAGGCATTGGAGCAGCCATATCCAAATCCTCAGGATTAGCAAAACGAGTGTATTCACCACGGAAGTTGAGTAGAACATCACCAGTTGCACCCTTACGATGCTTGGCAATAATAATCTGAGCCATACCATGAAGGTCGTTTCCGTGGTCATCTTGCAGAATATGATAATACTCTGGTCGATGTACAAAGAGTACCATATCGGCATCCTGCTCGATAGCTCCAGACTCACGCAAGTCACTTAACTGTGGGCGTTTACCCTCACGTGGGTCACGCTGTTCAACTGCACGACTCAACTGTGACAGTGCTAATATTGGAATGTTCAGCTCTTTTGCAAGTCCCTTCAAGGAACGGCTAATCGTAGAAACCTCCTCCTGACGGCTATTGAAGCGCATACCATTGGCATTCATCAGCTGTAAGTAGTCAATCATGAGCACTTCTATATTATGTTCACGCACCAATCGACGCGCTTTTGTACGAAGCTCGAAGATAGAAAGTCCAGGTGTATCGTCAATATAAATCGGTGCACCCTGCATCTTTCGTATGTTAGAGTCGAAACGTTCCCACTCGTCAGGTGTTAGCTGACCATTAAGAATCTTGTTACCAGGTACAGAACAAACGTTTGAAATTAAACGATTGACAAGCTGTACGTTGTTCATCTCAAGAGAGAAGAACGCAATTGGTTTACGATAATCAATGGCAATATTTTTAGCAATACTAAGTGCAAAAGAAGTCTTACCCATGGCAGGACGACCAGCAATAATAACCAAGTCGGATGCCTGCCAACCAGCTGTTATCTTATCTAAGTCGTGGAACCCACTTGGTACGCCAGTTAAGCTACCCTTATTGTTTGCAGCCTTGAGAAGTAATTGATGGGCTTGTTCAACGACAGAGTCAATCTGTACATAATCTTGTAGCATATTCTTCTGGGAAATCTCAAACAGAGCACCCTCGGCTTTCTGCATCAACTCGTCAACATCCACGGTTTCATCGAAAGCATCAGTCTCAATCATTGATGCGAACTGGATAAGTTGTCGCGCCAAGAACTTTTGTGCAAGAATATGTGCATGATACTCAATGTGTGCAGATGAAGCAACATTGGAACTAAGCTCAACAATATATGCAGGACCACCAACTTCTTCAAGTGTTCCTTTATGACGAAGTTCTTCTACTACGGTCATAATATCTACAGGCTTCTCCTGCAGATTCAGAGATTGCACAGCCTCATAAATCTTCTCATGACGAGACTCATAGAATGTCTCTGGTTTGATAATCTCTGAGACAACAGTAAAGGCATCCTTATCAATCATAAGCGCACCTAAAACAACCTTTTCAATGTCAGTTGCTTGTGGTTGTAGGTGACCAAACGTTGTGTCGATAGGAGCCTGCTTGGTTCTACGACTACTTTTATTGTTATTACTTCTTTCTGCCATATGGTGGCAAATTTACAAAAAATATTCCATTTCTAACACCATTCTTCTAAGCTTTTATTATCTTTGCAAAAAAGAATTCTTTAATTATATTTTAGACTATGATTACCTTTCCTTGCTGTAAAATCAACCTTGGATTAAATATTGTTGCAAAACGTCCTGATGGCTATCATGACCTTGAAACAGTTTTTTATCCTGTTCCTTTATGTGATGTGTTGGAAATTAAAAAGATGGATGAGGAATTCCCTTCTCCTACTCCCATTGACTTAAAAGTGACTGGTCATGCTGTAGAATGTGATGAGCGTAATAATTTGGTAGTTAAGGCTTATCATCTCCTTGCAAAGGATTATGAGTTACCTCGCATACATGTTCACCTTGTTAAGCGTATTCCTATGCAGGCAGGACTTGGAGGTGGTTCAGCTGATGCTGCTTATATGATTCGATTACTCGATGAGCGTTTTCGTTTGAATATGGGTAATGCAGAGATGGAGCGTTATGCAGCCCAATTGGGTGCTGATTGTGCGTTCTTTATTCGTTCTGAAATAGCCTATGCAACGGGAATAGGTGATGTTCTTGCACCTGCAGATAACGAACATCATAGTTTAGAAGGATATTATCTTGCATTGGTAAAGCCTGATGTAGCTGTCTCTACTGCGGAAGCATATGCTGGAGTGACACCAAAGAAGCCTGCGAAAAGCTGTCGTGATATAGTTCGCCAACCAATTGATACATGGCGTGATGAGCTTACAAATGATTTTGAAAAATCTATTTTTGCAAAATATCCAGTGCTGGCTGATGTTAAAGAAAAGCTATATGCGAATGGTGCTTTGTATGCACAGATGTCAGGTAGTGGTAGTACTATCTTTGGTATCTTTGGTCAAAAGCCAGCGAATATAAAGGAATTTTTCCCAGGAATGTTCACATATTGTGTCAGACTCTAATTCCAATTCTTTAGATATTCATGATGGAAAAAGCATTAACGGTTTATAAAGCGTCAGCAGGTTCAGGTAAGACTTTTACGTTAGCATCGGAATATATTACTTTAGTGGTAAAGAATCCACAAGATTATAAGAAGATTCTTGCTGTTACCTTCACCAATAAGGCAACGCAGGAAATGAAAACGCGTATTCTTTCCCAGCTATATGGTATTGCCCATAAGTTGCCAGATTCTCAGGCATATTATGAACAGGTATTACGGAAGACTGGTTTCCCTGAACTCACGATTAGGGAGAATGCCGCTGAAGCCTTGTCGCTGCTTACCCATCATTATAATGAGTTTCGTGTACAGACGATTGACGCCTTCTTTCAATCTGTATTGCGTAATCTTGCTCGTGAACTGAATCTTACGGCTAATCTCCGTATTGATCTCAATGATGAACAAGTGGAAGCTCAGGCTGTCGATGAGTTGATTAATAGTCTTGAGGAAGGCGAAGAGGTCTTGACTTGGATTCGCGATTACATCGATAAAAATATTGAAGATGACAAGGGGTGGAACGTCATTGGACAGATAAAAGACTTTGGTAAGAATATTTTTAAGGACTTTTATAAAGACCATAAGGCAGAACTTGATAGTCGGTTTCGTGAAGAATCGTTTTTTGACGATTTCATCACGGTTTTGCGTAAGATACGAAAGGAAAGTCCTAAGAAGGTTAAAGAACAGGCAGGGAAGTTACTTCAAAAAATAAGTGATGCTGGTGTTGATACAGGATATCTCATTAAAGGATTGTGTGGATATATCACTAAGCAGTTTGAGAATGAACCTACTGATGATGGACCATCTGCAAATGTGTTGAAATGTCTTGATAGTCCAGATAATTGGTTGTTGAAGAAATGTCCTGCAGGGGAGAAAGAGCGCATTAGTACTCTTATATCCGAATCATGGTATGATGACTTACTGCTATTAGAACAATATCGAAAAGAATGTTGGAAAGAGTATCAATCCAGTAATCTTACACTTAAACATCTTTCTCAACTTCGTCTTTTACATGCCATTTCTGAGGCTGTTGATGAGATAAATAAAGACACGAACCGGTTTATGCTAAGTAACACTCAGTCACTACTTAGCACTTTGATGAAAGATACTGATACTCCATTCGTTTTTGAAAAGATGGGTGCTTACTTGAAGCATATCATGATTGATGAGTTTCAAGATACGAGTACTATTCAATGGACTAATTTTCGTAAGTTACTCGATAACTGTATGGCTCAAATAGAATCTCACAATTTGATAGTGGGTGATGTTAAGCAGAGTATTTATCGATGGCGCCAAGGTGATTGGAAATTACTAAACAATATTGAGTATGACTTCTCTGAAGAGCAAATAAAGATAGAACCACTTGAAACTAATTATCGTTCTGAAGAGAATATAATCCGATTTAATAATGCTTTCTTTACGCAGGCCGTTATTCAAACAGTTAAAGAATTAGAGAGTGATGATATAAAAGGTGCTTCTCAGTTGATTGAAGCTTATAAAGAGATTGAACAGAAACCAAGAAAAAATGATGGTAAGGGATCTGTGCATATAAAACTCTTTCCTTATGATAAAAAGGCAGTATCAGAATATAACGAGAATGTTCTCAATGAATTAGTTAGTAATATCCGTGAACTATTAAAACGTGGGTATAAACAAAAGGATATTGCAATTCTTGTCCGATCAAAAGGAGTAATACAAGATATTGCCGACAAATTCCAATGTGAGTTTGGTACAGATGTAAGTATAGTTTCTGATGAGGCATTCCAATTGGATGCTTCGTTAGCTGTTAATGTGATTATTGCTGCTCTGCGATTGCTTACACATCCTGATGATAAACTTACAGAAAGTAAGTTGGTTAAGCTTTATCAACAACAAGTAAAACAGACGGATAGAGATAATAATGCTTTATTTGTAGATGAAGGTGAAAGAGAATTAAAGTCTTTTTTACCAAGTGGTTATGTAGATAAGTTTGACTTTTTGTTAAGATTGTCACTTGTAGACCTTGTTGATGAGATTTACTCACTTTTTAATCTCGGTAGTCTTGAAGGACAAAGTGCATACGTATGTACATTCTACGATACATTGAATGAATATTTGAGAGACCATCCTGCAGATATTGATGATTTCATCGAAGAATGGGAAGATAGTCTTTCAAGCAATACAATTCAAAGTGATGAAGTTGATGGAATACGTTTGATTACCATTCATAAGAGTAAGGGATTGGAATATGATAACGTTCTGATTCCTTTCTGTGATTGGGGATTAGAAAAAACAGTAGGTAATACAATATGGTGTCCAGGTGATAATAAGGAGAAGCCTTATGGAGATTTACCGTTGATTCCGATAGATTTTTCTAAAAAGATGATAGGTACTGTCTTTGAAGATGATTACAAAGAAGAGCATCTTCAGAATACTGTAGATAACATGAATTTGCTTTATGTTACCTTTACACGTGCGGGAAAGAACCTATTTATTACTGGTAAAAAGGCTTCTAAAACCACTTTTACTAAGCTACAAAATGGTAATACAGCTACAGATCGCTCACAAATTATTCAATTAGTTATTGATAATCTTGCTAATGAATTGCCAGAAGCAACGGTTGATGATGCTGGTGATAAGGAGGCTATCAGTTTCGATTTTGGTACTTTGTTGGATTGTGAACAGCGTGTTGATAAGGAGAAGTCTACGGAGAATCCTTTTGAACTTACTCCAAAGACGCATAAATTAAAGATAGAAACTTTCCCCCATCCAGTTAGCTTCCGACAGAGTAATAAGAGTCATGACTTTATCAATGGTGAGGATATTGACCCTTCGGATGCTAATCGTTATATAAAGGTTGGAAATATACTACACCAACTCTTTTCTACGATCCTTACTGAAGATGATATTGAACCACGCTTGAAGGAATTAGAACAAGAAGGAGTTATCTATAATGATGAGGTTACATCGAGAGAATTGCAGAATAAGATTGCCAATGCTCTGATGAATGAGAAAGTAAAAGATTGGTTTAGTTCACGATGGAAGTTGTTTAATGAGTGCACCATTCTTGACTATGATAAGGAGAGTGGAGATATTCATGAACATCGTCCTGACCGTGTAATGACCGATGGAAAGGAGATTATTGTAGTAGATTTCAAGTTTGGTAAACCACGTGAAGAATATCATGAGCAAGTACAACGCTATATGAGTTTGCTTATGCGTATGGGCTATGAGAAGGTGTCTGGTTATATTTGGTATGTCGTTAGAAACGAGATCGTACCAACTCCTTTTCTTCCATTAAAGGGCAAATAGCCTATATTACTTAACTTCATTTCATTCTTAACAAGCGTTCTGATATATAATTATGAATACATTTCTCGAACACGTTGCAGCTGATTTACTGAAGAAGTATGGTAATGACATGGCGCATATAGCTGTTGTCTTTCCTAATAAGCGTGCTGCACTCTTTCTGAATCAAGCATTAGCTCGATTGGCTGATGGTCCTGTATGGAGTCCAGCATATATTACCATCTCTGACTTCTTTCGTCAACATTCAGAGCTAACAATAGCTGATCCTATTAAAAGTATTTGCGATCTTTATAAGAGTTACATCGAGGTAACAGGCAATACGAATGAAACCTTAGACCACTTCTATGGTTGGGGGCAACTGCTCTTAGCCGATTTCGATGACATCGATAAGAATATGGCAAACGCTGAGATGGTCTTCTCTAATATTAGTAACCTTAAAGAGTTAGATGATATTAGTTATCTTACCGATGAACAGAAAGTAGAATTACGCCGTTTCTTCGCTAATTTCGATGATAATCCAGAGGGTATTAGAGAGCGTTTTATAACTCTTTGGAATAAGTTGAATGATATATATAATGATTTCAAGCAAAGGCTTAAATCTCAAAAACTTGCATACGAAGGTATGCTTTATCGTGATGTGGTAGAGAAAACAAAGATAGAAGCACAATATGAATGCTATGTTTTTGTCGGATTCAACGTACTTCAGAAGGTAGAACAGCTTCTTTTCAAACGCTTCTTAAAGGAAGAAAAGGCAAGTTTTTATTGGGATTATGACCGATATTATATGAAGCCAACAAATGAAGCTGGTAACTATATTTGTCGTTGGCTTGATAAATTCCCCAATGCTTTACCAAACGATAGCGATGAATTGTATGATAATTTAGGTAAAGAGAAGGATATAAACATTATCTCTGCTCCTACAGAGAACTTACAAGCACGTTATATCACCGAGTGGTTGCGCGAGAATGAAAGATATAAAGATGGTAAGCGAACAGCAATTGTTCTTTGTGATGAACATCTGTTGCAGACAGTAATCCATTGTATACCTGATGAAGTCGAAACTCTGAATGTCACAACGGGTTATCCGTTACAACAAACCCCGATTGCATCGATGGTTACGCAGCTTTGGGCGTTACAGACAGAAGGTTATTCTGTACAAGAACAGAGTTATAGACTTCACTATGTAAACAGAGTGTTACGACATCCTTATGGGAAGTATCTCACACCAAAAGTTGCCGAAATCATCGAACGATTGAATAGTGAACGACAGTTTTATGTAAAGCCAAAAGAAGGCTCAATCTTTGAATACCATCCAAGTGATAAGCAGAACCTACAAGCATTAGTTAGTTGGTTAGCAGAAACTATCCGTTTCATCGGTGTGAATGGTGCAGCTGACAAAGACCCGCTCTTTGAAGAGTCTGTTTTTCGTATGTATACCTTACTAACACGTTTGTCTGATTTGATGACAAATGGGGATTTAGATGCAGATAAGATTATCTTCCGTCGTCTATTAACACAACTTATTACTGCTACAAGCATTCCTTTCCATGGTGAACCTGCACGTGGCGTTCAAGTGATGGGCGTTCTTGAAACGCGTAATCTCGATTTCGATCATGTACTTGTACTCTCTTGTAATGAAGGAAATATGCCAAAGGGAATAGACGATGCTTCGTTCATACCTCATCTTATTCGTAAGGCATACGAGTTAACAACAATTGATAATAAGGTGTCTATCTACAGTTACTATTTCCATAGTCTGATTCAGCGGGCAAAAGATGTTACTTTCCTTTATAATAACTCCACGCAAGGTAGCCATACAGGAGAGATGAGTCGTTTTATTTTACAGTTGATGGTCGAGTGGAATCACCCAATTCATCGATTAACTTTGCAAGCAGGGCAAGAGCCTATGCACTGTGAAGCAGAAGTGGTTGAAAAGAATGAAGCTGTGCTGAAAAGACTCGATGAAATCAGTTATTTCTCCCCAACTGCTATTAATACATATATAACTTGCCAGCTAAAGTATTACTTTAAGTATATCGCAGGTATCAATGAACTTGATGAAATCGATGTTGACGATGTTGATAATCGAATGTTTGGTAATATCTTTCATACTGCAGCACAGCTTATGTATGAAAAGTTACTGCCAAGAGAAGTCATCACAGCTAAGAACATAGATTATTTGTTAAAGACAGGTAAGAGCACACAGTCACTCACATCAGGCAATGCAGAACTTACATTGGATGATATTGTCGACGAGGCATTTGCTACTGAACTATTTCATCAACAACGAGGAGTAAAGAAACATCCAAAGCTCAATGGACTCCAACTCATCAATCGCGAAGTTATTATAAAGTACCTTCATCAATTATTGCGAATTGATCGGCGTTCTGCCCCATTGCGTGTGATTGGTCATGAGTTTCCTGTTAAACGCTCATTGACAATTAATGTGAATGGATTGGAGAAGCAAATAGAAACAGGCGGACGTATTGACCGTTTAGACGAGATTCTTGTTGATAGTGATAGCGCACGCTTACGAGTTGTAGACTATAAGACTGGTGGAAAAGCAGCGGAGTCATTGAAAAGTGTTGATGAAATGTTTGACTCAAAGAATTTAAGTAAAAAGAGTGACTACACAATGCAGGCGATGCTATACAGTCTTATTGAAGCAAAGAACGATTCTGAACATAATCCAAATCATCGTGCTGTTAGTCCTGCTTTGCTCTTTATCCAACATGCAGGTAGTGAAGATTATACTCCTGTACTATCAATAGATAAGGAAGAAGTTACTGATGTCATCGTATATGAAGAGGATTTTCTTAGAAATCTCACGGAGAAACTCGAAGAAATACATAATCCTAATATAGCTTTTGCTCCAACAGACAATACTGATAGTTGTCAATACTGTCCTTATAAACAGATGTGTGGACGATAATTACAGCTATAAACGATAATAGGCGGTCATAATGCGAATACATTTATGACCGCCTATCGTTTTCTATTGTTCTTAACCAATAATCTTAAACTTGGCAAACTTCAGCAGTAGTTGTTTGGTTCCTGCATTACGGAACTCAACAGTTGCCTTAGCATTTTCTCCAGAACCTTCAAGGTTTAATACCTTTCCAATACCGAAGCGTTGATGTTCAATGGTCACGCCAACACTGAGTCCAGCTATTGAGGCTGTCGATGAAACCGAGGATATTGAAGTACTCTCTGTAGATAATGTCCTACCACCATTTGTCATTGCAGACGATAGGCGTTTGAAATTACCACCCTCCGCTATTAATCTGCGTTTAGCACGCTCAGAGAATGGGTCAACAGCAGCTTCAGGACGTTTACGTTCAGTTATCTTTGGCTTTGGATCAGCACGAAATTGGCTTGCAACAGGATTTGAATTCTGCCATCTCGAGCCCATTTGACGATATTCTTGTCCCCAAGGTCTGCTACCTGTGTATGCCTTGTTTGGTTCGTACTCACGGAAATTATCTTCTGAGCGATTACGTCCCCAAGCGTTTCTTGAACTATTATCCTCGTCCCAAGGCATCTTACGTCGTTCACCTCCAAAAGCACTGTTTGCTTCATCTTCTACATGAATCAGTGCAGGGTCGAAATCATTTAAAAAACGACTTGGGTTGTCCACTTGCATTGATCCATAGCGAAAACGGTTCTTTGCATTCGTCAATATACAATGTCGTTCGGCACGTGTTATAGCCACATAGAGTAATCTTCTCTCTTCTTCTATCTCACGTTTTGAACTTGCTGACATAGGACTTGGGAATATATTTTCCTCCAATCCAACGACAAATACCGTAGGAAATTCTAATCCTTTTGCTGCGTGAATTGTCATTAATGTAACTTTCGGAGTGTCATCGTCTTCCTTGTCAGCATCTGTGTATAATGCTACTTCCTGAAGGTAGTCAGTAAGGTAGACATTCTCTTCTCGTCCTTCTTCGCGTCCAGAATCCACAAAGCCCTGCATAGCCGACATAAACTCTTCTAAGTTCTCTCGACGAGCCAAGTCCTCTGGCTCACTCCCCGAACGTATATCAGCACTTAGTCCACTCTCTTCAATAATCTCCTTTCCAAGCTCGTATGCATCCTTCAGTGCTACATTCTTAATAAATCCACTGATAAGTGTTCTGAAAGCAAAAAGCTTTGTCATAGTACCCTTGTTGACATCTAATCCATATTGAATAGGATTGAGGATAGTTTCCCATAGCGATACAGAATTCCGTTGGGCACAATCAATAATCTTTTGAATGGTCGTGTTACCAATTCCACGTGTTGGGTAATTGATGATACGCCGGAAGGCTTCTTCGTCATTAGGGTTAGAAACCAAGCGGAAATATGCGATGATATCTTTGATTTCCTTACGTTGATAAAACGAAAGTCCACCAATAATCTTGTAAGGAATACCTTGTTTGCGGAATTCATCCTCGAAAGAACGACTCTGTGCATTCGTACGGTAGAGAATGGCAAAGTTGCCATAATCACAGTCATCATTGCGTTTGATACGCTTCAGTTCATTCGCAACAACCATAGCCTCTTCCCTATCACTATAGCAAGGTTTATAGAGAATCTTGTCTCCTTCGGCTTCTTTAGAAAATACATCCTTAGGAATCTGTCGTTCGTTGTGTTTCATCAACGAGTTTGCTGCCTGTACGATGAGCTGTGTTGAACGGTAATTGCGCTCTAACTTAAAGAGTTTAGCATCGTCAAACTTATGCTTGAAGTCAAGGATATTGTCAATATTTGCACCACGGAAAGAGTAGATACTCTGATAGTCATCACCCACAACACAGATACGACGATGTGTCTCAGCCAACTGGCTGATGATACTAACCTGTGCATAGTTTGTGTCTTGATACTCGTCTACCAAGATATATTCAAACTGCTGGCCATACTTCTCTCTAATCTCTTTGTTATCACGGAAGAGCAAGAAGGTATAAAGCAGAATATCGTCAAAGTCCATTGCATTTGCCTGACGACATCTTGCTTCGTATGCTTTGTAAATCATGTGGATAGCCGGCATACGCGCACTTCGGTCACGCTCAATGGCAGCACGGTCTTCTGCATATTCTGAAGCAGTAATAAGATGGTTCTTTGCCATTGAAATAAAGTTATGCACCGAGGCAGGTTTATATGTTTTTTCGTCAAGGTCTAAGGCTTTTACAATACTCTTAATAAGCGAACGAGAGTCGTTTTCGTCATAAATAGTGAAATTACTTCCAAAGCCGATAGCCTCTCCTTCACGACGTAGGATACGTGCAAAGATGGAGTGGAACGTTCCCATATAAAGATGTTGCGCATCTTTAGCAGTTGTTATCTGTGCGATACGTTCTTTCATCTCTCTTGCAGCTTTGTTTGTAAACGTAAGCGCAAGGATGTTCCATGGCTTCAAGCCTTTACTGAGTAGGTAGGCAATCTTATAGGTAAGGACACGTGTCTTACCAGAACCTGCACCAGCAATCACCAGTGACGGTCCTGTACAATACTCAACTGCCTCACGCTGGCTTTCGTTCAGTGCGGAGAGGATAGCCTCTTCCTTATCTTGTTTTATCATCTTATCTTCTTTGTTTTTATTGAACAGAATAGTTTAACAGACTAATATACAGCATTTTTAATGCTCTTCAGGGAAAGCTGGTATAAAAGTCATTTGGTGTTCAATCTGTCCAATTCTCTTGCGCATATAAGGTCCAGGATTCTTTGAGGAGAAGCGACGTGGATTAGGTAATGTCGCTGCTATGAGTGCACAATCTCTTCGACTAAGTTGGCTGGCCGCCATACCGAAATTCTGTTCAGCACAAGCTTCAACACCATAGATTCCATCGCCCATCTCAATTGAATTAAGATAAACCTCCATGATACGTTGTTTGCTCCATAGTGTTTCTATGAGGAAAGTGAAATAAACCTCCAATCCTTTTCTTACCCATGATCGTCCCTGCCACAAAAAGACATTCTTTGCTGTTTGCTGAGATATGGTAGATCCACCACGCAGTTTCTTCCCTTTCTTTAGGTGGTCTTCTGCAGCTTTCTCGATAGCTTGATAGTCGAAACCATGATGTGTAAGGAAGCGTTGGTCCTCACTTGCCATCACTGCCACAGGCATTGATTTTGACATCTTTTCTAACGGAACCCAGTCATGATAAAGTTTCACAGACTCTCCTTTACCAATCTGTTCAAAACAACGACTAATCATCAGAGGGGTAAAGTATACAGGGATAAAGCGATAGACAACTACCGCCAATATAGTGGAGATAAAGGTTAGGGATAATACCCATCTTATCACTTTAAAAATCTTCTTGAACATAGTTAATGAGTTAATTATTTGCAAAGGTACTAAATCTTATTTGATAGCAAGCGTGAAGAAGAAGTTTTTTCGGTTCTTCCGAAATATGGAGTGATAAACTAAATCCCTTACATAGTAAGGCACACAGAGAAAAAGAGCAGACGGAGTTAAACGCTACACAGAGCTGTTAGTGGCACAAAGAGCGACTATTGCTATCCAGTAGATATTCCCATAGAAGTTAAAACTGAAGTTAGTCTATTAGTATATCTTTTTATTTTTACAAGTAATTCCTCGCTTTGTTTATAGAGGAATGTAAACTTTTTTCTAATCTTTCAAAGCCACACATGCTCTTTTAGCTTCTAAAAGACGCCTAATTGACTTCCAATAGGTGCCCTTTTGAAGTGTTACTAACGCCCTTTTAAAGCCCAATTAGTCATCTTTACTTTTATTGTTTTGTAACTTGTTGATTCATTGAAAGTTATAAACCTACTCGTGATAGGTTGTTTTTGCCATTATTTGAGGATTTTTATTTGGATTTATGTAATGAATTTTTCATAGTTGAAGATATGTTTTTCGAGGTGTAAAAAGGAAAGGTCCCTCCGTTAAAGATATACGCCTATAAAATAAGCGTCTACGCATTTAACGGAAGAACCTTTTAATTACTTTGTGTATATAAGTAGGATAGCTACTTTATATTTACTTAATCAAACTGATAGAACGCTTGAGGAACTTATCGAGTGCAGCACCCTGAAGCATACCATTCTGTAGCAATGCCAAGTCGATGAGCTGATGAACAATATCATTACCCTTAGCATATGCAGCAACAATAGCTTTCTTCTTGTCCTGAAGTTCAGAAACAGTCTTCTGAGTATTCTGCATATCGTCCTTCTCCTCCTGTGTCAGTTCCTCAGTCTTCTTGCTATCTTGTGACTGATGCAAAGCTGCCAAACGTGCCTCTTGTCCCTTCAGTTCGCTTGCTACTGGTTTCAATTCCTCTGCTGTGTTAGCAGTGACATCGTCAAGAACCTTCTTTACTAATGGGTGGTCGGCATTAAGAACGAGATTATAAGAATCAGGCAACTGAGCATAGAAACCCATTCCCTGCTGGAACTGACTCATCTCCTTCATACGGCGCATATACTCGTTCTGTGTTACAAGAACTGGCTGGAAAGACTCTCCAAGTGACTGTACATCAACTGTGAAGTCTGCTTTCTCGATTGTAGGAATCTGTGAACGGAAAGCCTCTGACAAATTGTCAGTTTCTTCTACTGACAGATTATTCTTTGGTGCATCTTCCTTCTGAATAATGCGATCAACAATATCTGAGTCAACACGTACGTAGCGTGTCTTCTCCTGCTTCTGCTCAAGCATTGAAAGCAACGGTACATCCAACTGTCCGCTTGCATCAATAACGCTATACCCCTTCTGCTTTGCAGCTTCAATATAGCTATACTGCTCCTCCTTGTTACTTGTATAAAGGTTTACAAGGTAGCCCTCTTTGTCGGTCTGATTATCCTTAATGAGTGTGTTATACTCCTCAAAGGTGAAGTACTTGCCTTCGGTATCCTTGATAAGAGAGAAGTCCTTTGCACGCTCGTAAAAGTCAGAATCTGAAAGCATTCCGTAGTTGATGAAGAGCTTTAGATCATCCCATTTCTCCTCAAATTCCTTACGACTTTCTTTGAAAATACTCTGCAGTCTGTCAGCAACCTTCTTAGTGATATAGGTTGCAATCTTCTTCACATTCGCATCACTTTGCAAGTAGCTACGGCTCACGTTCAGAGGAATATCTGGAGAGTCGATAACACCATGGAGCAATGTAAGGAACTCTGGTACAATTCCCTCAACCTGATCGGTTACGAATACTTGATTACAATAGAGCTGAATCTTATTACGTTGCAGTTCGATATTGTTCTTTACACGTGGGAAATAAAGAATACCCGTAAGGTTGAATGGGTAGTCAACGTTCAAGTGAATCCAAAACAATGGCTCGTCATTCATTGGGAAGAGAGTACGATAGAAGCTCTTGTAGTCTTCGTCCTTCAGACCTGATGGCGCCTTTACCCACAAAGGTTCAACGCTGTTGATGATATTATCTTCTTCAGTATCAACCATCTTGCCGTCTTTCCATTCAGTCTTCTTACCAAAGACAACAGGAACAGCCATAAACTTACAGTACTTGTTTAGCAGTTCTTCAATCTTTGATTTCTGCAGGAATTCCTTGCAATCATCATCGATATAAAGGACGATATCGCTACCACGATCCTCCTTTTCTGCATCTTCAAGTGTATATTCTGGGCTACCATCACAGCTCCATTTTACAGCCTTGCTACCTTCTTTATAGCTCTTAGTGATAATCTCTACCTTCTTTGAAACCATGAAAGAAGAATAGAATCCAAGACCGAAATGACCGATGATTGCCTCTGCCTTGTCCTGATATTTCTCAAGGAAGTCATTGACACCAGAGAAAGCAATCTGATTGATATACTTCTCAATCTCCTCAGCGGTCATACCGATACCGCGGTCGCTGATAGTCAATGTTCCAGCCTTCTCATCTAAGCTGACACGAACACTCAAATCACCCAACTCGCCTTTGAAGTCACCTGTTGCAGAGAGAGTCTTCAGTTTCTGAGTAGCATCAACAGCATTTGACACCATCTCACGCAAGAAGATGTCATGATCTGAATATAAGAACTTTTTGATAACGGGGAAGATGTTCTCAGTTGTAACCCCGATATTTCCTTTTTGCATAGCAATATAAATTTTAATTGTTTTTATTTTGCATAGGTAATAACAAACTCCGTGCCATCTATATATAATACTTAATTAAGAAATAAATTCTCATTCCTTTGGATTTTTCAAGAATGTTATATACTTTTGCCAATGAGAATATAATAAACAACAGGCTAATGTCCGTAACTCATTCCTTGAAAAGTAATTGCTTTCCGTCTATGGAATATATTTTCTTATTCGAAGCATTTACGTATTGAGTTGAGACTAAAGCAAGATGATTTCAGCCATGCAGCATTATAGTACATTTTCAGCGTAATGAACATTTAAACTTTTAGATAATGAAAAAAATATCTATCATGTGCTTGATATTTCTAATAGCTTTATCTATATATGCGGTATCAAGACATCAAAACGGAATAAGAATATCTCCTGAACAAAAATTCAAACTGTGGCTTAATGATACTGTTAAGCATATTAAAGGGAAATATACGATTAGTTTTGATTCTACGTTATTAACGATAACTGATAGCTTTTCATACATAGTTAAGGATGGGAAAACGACATACAGTTCCAATATGAATAACTCAGAAGCTATACAAAAGATGCTGAAGAATGCCCATGAACTTTCTTGTTTAAATTACAGAGTCATTGCAGTTAGGTATGATGAGTTTACGCCAACAGAAATAGACTTCCTTAAATATGAGACTTATACAGAGTTTCCTCTTATAAAGATCATAGCAAGAGATATGATTATAAATTATAATGAAAATAGAGCTAATATCAATAGTGCTTATATAATAAATAGTCAACTCAAAGATACAACTTTAGTTGAGTTTAGCTATGAAGGGAATAAGGTTATAAAAAGACATTATAAGAATAATCGTACTAAGAACAGAATAACCTATTAATCAAGAGCTCTTGAAATATTTTTGCCCATTTGCGGTAAGAGGTTATCCCTCTCTGTACTTTCAATTCCTATTCTTTTGTATGATAGATTGTTTAGTTCCTCAGATATATATATCCTTATATCCAACCGTGCTTTATTCCAATATGTGTGGACTTCAAAGTTATCATAATCTTGTAGATACTCAACACGCTACAATGAATAATGTTCTCTTTCGAAAGCTAACATATATACATTAAGAAAACGCCATCTTGTTCTAAGGAGCAAGATGGCGTGTAAATAATTATGGTTGTGTCCTATTACTTGATATTCTTAAGAACGGCAAGGAGGTGATCCCATACCATTTGAACTGTAGGAATAAGCAGACACTCGTCTGGTGTATGAACATAACGAAGGGTTGGACCAAAGCTAATCATATCTAAATGTGGATACTTCTCAGAGAAGAGGCCGCACTCAAGACCTGCGTGAATACCAAGAACGAGAGGTTCCTTACCGAAGATATTCTTGTATTGCTCAACTGCAACGTGTACTAATTCTGAGTTAGGATTCATCTTCCATGCAGGATAACTGTCATCTACAACAATCTCAGCACCAGCCAACTCGAAACATGCACGAACAGTATTGGTCATGTTTACCAAGTTACTCATTACGTTTGAACGCTGTGAAGAGACAACTGTTAACTTATTCTCCTCTGTCTGTATGCTTGCAACATTACTTGATGTTTCAACCATATAAGCCAAGGCTTCATCCTGGCAGTTAGTCAATGGACCGTTGTCGAGTGCCTGCAAAGCAAGGATAACGTTATGTGAAATCTGCTTTGGCATAACTGGAGCAGCATCTGCACTCTCAAGATTCCATACCATAGCGGTGTCAGTAACATGGAACTCGTCTGCAACCTCTGTGCTAAAGATATTCCAATCTGCTTTAACGGTCTCTTTATTAGCTGAAGGAACGGCGAAGAGTACCTTACCATCACGTGGGATAGCATTGTGCATCTTACCAGAATTCCAGTAGCTTAAACGAAGGTCCATCTTAGCCTGTTCAGCATAGAGGAAGCGTGCAAGGAGTTTGATAGCATTGGCGCGCTTCTTATTGATGTCATCACCAGAGTGACCACCAACAAGACCCTTCAAGCTTGCTTCCATAAAGAAGTAGCCTTCTGGTGCATTCTCACGCTCAAAGTTGAATACTGCTGTTGTACTATTACCACCCGCACAACTTACAAAGATTTGACCTTCATCCTCAGAATCAAGGTTGATGAGATAGTTTCCTGTCATGAAACCAGCCTCCAAGCCGAAGGCACCAGTTAAGCCAGTTTCCTCATCACGTGTAAAGAGACATTCAATAGGTCCGTGCTCAATATCATTAGAGTCGAGGATAGCCAACTCATAAGCCATGCCGATACCATCATCAGCACCGAGTGTTGTACCCTTTGCATGAAGCCATTCGCCATCCACATAGGTTTGAATAGCATCCTTGTGGAAGTCAAATTCTATGTCAACGAGCTTGTCACATACCATATCCATGTGACTCTGGAGTACTACTGTTGGAACATTTTCCATACCTTTTGTAGCAGGTTTAGAAATCAGAACATTGCCAACTTTGTCAACCTTTACGTCAAGGTTACGCTCCTTAGCAAACTCCTGTAAATAACTAATCATCTGCTCTTCATGCTTAGATGGGCGTGGTATTTGATTGATTTTAGCGAACTGCTCAAAGACACAAGCAGGTTTTAATTCTACATTTGCCATTTTTAATAATATTTTTTTTTGTAATCTTGCTGTTTTATATTACCTTTGCGGTCAATATAAATGCAAAGATAAAGAAAATGTTTGTAACATTATTGTTAACATTGTTAATAATTGCTATAGCCATGTTGCTCCTCGGAGTACGTGTGTTATTCAAGAAAGGTGGGGAGTTTCAGTCGCAGCATATATCGGATAATGCATATCTAAAGGAGAAAGGTATCCATTGTGTTATCGACCAAGACAAGGAAGCCAGAGTTAGAAATAAGGCATATTAGGAGAAATAATCAATTAAATACAATAGAAATGAAGAAATCATTTAGCAAAATGTCAGTGCTTGCTATGGCAGCATTCGCTTTTGTTGCATGTAACAATCAGCCAGTGAAGAATGATACAGCAGCTGGCAAGGCTGAAACATCTACAGTTGCTCCAGCTGCAAATAGTCAGAAAGTAGCTTATGTAGAGATAGACTCTATCATGAGCCAGTATACTTATTGGAAAGATGTTACTAAGCTTGTAAAGGCAAAAGAAGCTAATATCCAGCGTACATTGGCTGGTAAGCAGAAGGCTATTCAGGCTGCAGCTGCTAACTTCCAGCAGAATATTCAGGCAAATAAGTACACACAGGCACAGGCACAGCAGATTCAGGCAAGTATCCAGAAGCAGGCTCAGGATGCTGATGCTTTGCAGCAGCGTCTTGGTGCTGAGTATCAGAACGAGGTTGCTAAGTATAACAAAGCTCTCTCTGACAGCGTGCATAACTATCTGAAGGAGTATAATAAGGATAAGAAGTATAGTATCATTCTTGCTAAGAGTGGTGATAATATCCTTTATGCTGATCCTGCTTACAACATTACAGACGATGTTGTTAAGGGTATGAACCAGGCTTACAAAGGTATGAAGAAGTAATTTGTGGGTTCACAGTTACTTATTAAATAGATATAATAAAACCAGTCGTGATTTACGGCTGGTTTTGTTTTTTATAACATTGTATCATAGAAAGGGATAAAGTTTACTTTCTTGTTTTGTGTAGCACTTCCTGATAGTCATCTCTCTATAAGTTTGATATGCCACTCTTCTCTACAGATTTTAACAACCACTATAACTCTAATATTTCATATTTTACAATTGTGTTGGTGCTTCGCACATATCGTGTTGATGGTAAGCACCAATAGTGTTGAGCGTTTAATACCATGCAAAATATGGCTTTGTTGTTCTCAACTTGTTGTTAGATAAGTAGAAGACTGTTACAAATCAAACATAATATCTTTGATTTAGTAGTTTACTTGTCTCAATAGATTCAACATTTGTGAGTATGTTGTTTAATCCTTATGGGTATTGCTATAAATAATGATTTAATCCAATTCTAACTCATGGTTGAGGAAATCTATTATTCTTTCTTTTTGATGTATCAACATGTAGTGTTTCTCTTTCTCATCAAAAAGTAGCACAGCTTTCGTTCCACATCTTTGTAGTCGTTTAGTAGAAGTTGGGAGGTTATTAGAGCTATTATCTTGTCCTCCACCTATTAAAAGTACTTCTGAATGAGTCTTTTTAACGACATCACAGGATGTAGAAATATATGTGATGGTCTTAAATTTATTATCAAAGTTTCGTAGTGCAATGTTAGATGCACTTCCACCATTTGATAGACCAATTAAATGTAATCGACTTTCATCAATGCTATATCCTTCTTTTTTAAGCATGGGAAGGTAAAACTTGAATATTCTGTTAATGTCTTCATGACTAAAGATACCTGAGAGATTGTGTGTTGCAATGCTAACAACGAAGCAATTTTTCAAACTTGAGAAAAGGCCTTGATAAAGTTCCCAACTACCCAAATAACCATGGGCGAATAATACAACAGGGTACTTTTTTGAAGAAGTGTAATGTTGTGGCTTTGTTATATAAATACCATTGTAGTTTGTCCCAAACTGTTCATTATACGCTTGGGCTATAGCAAATGAGCCAGGATTGCTGAATTGCCATGACAATTGATTGTATTGAGCGTAAAAACTTAACGCCTTACCGTTCCAGAAGTCATTTTGAGCCTCACGGATAAAACGTCCTCCAAGTTTTTTTATCAAAGTTGGCTCTCCAGCTGGAGGTATAATTGCAGAAACTTTCATGCCTACATTCATTATTTCTTCCTCTGGGAATATTATGTTTAGCAGGTAGATCTTTATCGGTGTAGCAATATGTTTACCTGTCTTGTCAATGTATGCTAATTGTGTTCGACCGCGCTGATAATAGTTTGGGATTGCAATAAAGATGGCTATTATTAGTATTGAAACCAACAATTTATAAGATTGCTTAAACCGTAATAGCAGCGGATGAGACTTAATCCAATTCTTGTTTATCAATACAAAAAGTAAGATACTTAACAAACGATACTGCCATGTTGCAAAACCTAAGATGGCCATGAACAGTAGTAAAAAAGATAAAATCTTCTTCCTCATAATCCTTTTATATTTATACTTGCAGGTTGTTATAATGCGGTCTTTTTAAGAAGTTCTATACCTTGTTTTGGCATTTTGCTCTTTGTTTTATGCCCATTTGTGTTGGCCAATAGATTCTCCAGCACGGGTAACATACGATTGAGGTTACCATATTGAATCATAAAGTTCCAGAAAGGTTCAAACTTCTTCCACCCTCCCATATAAAAGAGATGAGCCAATTGCTGCTTTATGTTATCGTGACCAAAGCTTGCCTTAAAAATATTACTCCATGAATAGAAGTTATGATAAGCCCACTCGTAGCCTTGCTTTAACTCTTCTGCGGTCAATCCCAATGTTTTGTACACAACCGTTCGGGTATCATACTTGCTCCAGTCGTAGGATGTAATACGTCCATCTCGTTCCATCTGTTGAAACAGACGAGTCCCTGGATAAGGAGTTAAAACATGGAAAGTAGCTGTTGTTATGCTATGTTCAATCCCCCAATCAACGGTTCTTAGAAATACGTCTTTATCATCATGGTCAAGTCCAAAAACAAAACTTCCGTTTATCATTATACCAAGACTATGCAGTCGTTCAACAGCTGCTACATAATCTTTCGATAAGTTTTGTAGTTTGTTACTTGAACGAAGATTGTCTGGAGAAAATGTCTCGAAGCCTAAAAACAAACTTCGTAATCCTGCCTCGGCAGCTTTTTCTATCAAATTGCCATTTAGTACTGCTGCAACAGTAGAGGCACTCTGAAAAACTCTACCCATACCGCGCATACCTTCAAATAATTCTGATGCGAAGTGAGGATTGCCTAAAAGATGATCGTCAAGGAAATAAAGATGTCTGCCAGGTAGACTATCAATTTCAGCTAAGGCATCGTCTACCTTTCGAGTGTAAAACGATTTGCCCTCGCTATAGAAGGCATCCTTGTAGCAAAAGTCACAATGATGAGGACAACCACGGGAAACAACAAGTGAGTTTGGTACAAAATACTTTTCTCTTTTAATAAGATCACGGCGTACAGGGGGAATGTTTTCAATGCTTCTCCAACTTGCTACATATCGTTTTTGAGGATGTCCTTCACGTAAGTCTTTGATAAATCGTGGAAATGCTTCTTCTCCTGGCCCTAAGATAAGTGTGTCGGCGTGTTGTGCCGCTTCATCAGGAAGACTTGTAACGTGAAGGCCTCCCATAACTACATACACACCTCTTCTTCTATACTCATCAGCAATCTTGTAAGCCCTATAAGCATTAGTAACGTAGACTTGAATACAAACCAAATCTGGAGTATCATCCAACTTTAGTTTCTCAATGTGTTGATCTTGTATCTCTACATCATCATTATCAGAGAAATAGGCTGCAAGTGTCGCCAGTCCCAAAGGTGGGAAAAGCGAGTATTTGATTGGTCGCCAATAAGGGCTTTCTGCCTCTTGCAACGCTGGTAATATCATTTTTACTCTCATGCTGTCAATTCTTTATTCTTCAAGACACTATATTATTTTAATGAGGCGATTAATTAGGTGAAGCTAATCAACGCATAGAAAATGAAGTTTAAACTATCGTCCTTAATAAATATGTTATACAAAAGTCGTTATTACATTTCATATATGCAAACTTTTTTCAAGAAAACTCAATTCGATTAGACTGTACTTACATTTTCTATTCTAAAACAGATATATTCTATTTCTATCAGTATTATTCTTGTCATTGCTGTGTTTTTTCATCGAATAAAAGAAAAAGACAACAAAAAATTTTGAGGTATGAAAATAAAGTACTATCTTTGCACTCGCATTTGAGATAATGCTTGGTAATTCGGTTATAGGCCATCTTGGAAGGATGGGTGAGTGGCTGAAACCAGCAGTTTGCTAAACTGCCGTGCGCATTCGCGTACCGGGGGTTCGAATCCCCCTCCTTCCGCTTTATCTCATAATCTCAAATGTATTTTGGTCGATTCATCTAATGGTTAGGATACAAGATTCTCAATCTTGGCATAGGGGTTCGATTCCCCTATCGACTACCAATCGAAAGTTCAGCTATTAAGCTGGACTTTTTTATTATATAAGTTTATGTGATTTTGTGGGGAGGTAGAAGGGAGCAGTCCTAAAACCGGGTGTGGTTACATTTTATTTGTGAAGCTGCTTGGGTATTACTGAATTTCAATTTGCTGTCACTGCTATCATCTGTTGTGTGTGCTTAACTTGTTAGTCTACAGAAAAATAAATGAAGTGTTAAAAGTGACAGGAAATTGAGACAAAAATATTCTTGTAAGATATGTGTATGTACGATGAAGTTAAGAATAGTTTTATGATAAAATCTTTTCTATCTATTTAAACTCAAAAAGGTTGTTAGCTCCTAAACATGTTTCCTTTCTCATCGAGCAGATTAGCTGTCTTTTTGGTGCGAAGGTAACGAGCTACGTCAGGTTACAAAGACAAACAAGATGTCGATAATAAATAAAAGATGTTAGGAAACAATACCATAGTAATAAGAACTATACACATTGTGGTCTAATGACTGGTTGCGGTTAAATACATACTTGTAGATTAATCTATTTTCTTTTAGAATCCGTATTTATGGTAGTAAGCAACTCTCCTACTCTATTGTTTCGTGTAAGCTGCTTACATAGATAATCTTTGCGTGTGTGGTGTGTGAATAAAGGTAAGGTTGGTGTAATGGGCTAAACCAAATAAAGGCTATAGGAAACCCTATAGCCTTTTATTGATTGTATCTTTATAGAATTAATTCTTAAAGAACTCCTTGACGTCCTCATTTGGGACCATCTGCTCATCGAAGATGTAAGCACCAGTCTTAGGGCTCTTTACCATCTTGATAACCTTTGAATATGCGCGACCATCCGTAGAACCTTCGTGGAGGGTAGCGACCGCTTTCTTTGCCATAGTCTATTAATTTTAACTATTAACTATACTACTCTTTTTAGCGAGTTTACTTAATCTCCTTGTGAAGGGTAACCTTCTTCAGAACAGGATTATACTTCATGAGCTCAAGACGCTCTGGAGTATTCTTACGGTTCTTTGTAGTTACGTAACGACTTGTACCAGCTACACCGCTGTTCTTCATCTCGGTACATTCCAAGATAACTTGGACTCTGTTTCCTTTAGCTTTCTTTGCCATGATATTTAGTCTCCTATTACCTTAATGTCCTTCCAGTCAACATAACCCTTAGAAACAGCCTGCTTGAGTGCTGCATCAAGACCTACCTTGTTAATAAGACGAAGACCAGCAGCACTAATCTTCAGCTGAATCCAGCAAGCCTCCTCTACGTAGTAGAACTTCTTGCTGAAGAGGTTAACGTCAAAGCTTCTCTTTGTACGGTGCTTTGAGTGAGACACGTTACAACCTATCTGTGCCTTCTTTCCTGTGATTTGACAAATCTTAGACATTTCTATCTTTGTTTTGTGATTCGTTAATTGATACCTATTCCAAACAGGGTGCAAAATTACAAAAAAGTTTCAAATAAGCAAAACTTTTACTACAATAATTGTTGCTTTTAAGCTTTTTTGCGAGTTTATTCGGACTTAATATCTAATTCTTTTAGGAAATCAAGAAATAGACGGATTGCTTTGTTTGTTGCAATGGCAAGATTTATGTCACGTCCGAAGTCTTCGGTTAACTTAAATGTTCTTACGTCATCTTTGTTGCCATATGCCAACCAAATAGTACCCACTGGATGTTCTGCTGTACCGCCTCCAGGGCCAGCTACTCCTGTAGATGCAATGGCAAAGTCTACTCCAATAGTTTTTATAGTGCCTAATACCATCTCACGTGCAACCTCCTCTGATACTGCACTTTTCTCCTCAAGTATTTCGTGAGATACGCCAAGTAGTTTCTCCTTTACTTCATCCGTATAAGCAACTACTCCTCCTTTATAATAATTAGATGATCCTGGGATAGCCATAATCGCTTCGCTGATACGACCACCTGTGCAGCTTTCTGCTGTTCCAATTGTGTAACCTGAAGCATAAAGGATGTCACCAATCTGACGTGATATTATCTTACTTTCAAATTCCATAAACTTATTCTTATTATAGGACTTAATTTTGTTATTATTCAAAAGTTACTTTACTAAATACTGGGATATCCATCTGTGTAAAGTCTTTGTCTTGATACTTGAAGTTACCTACACTGGCAATCATTGCTGCATTGTCTGTCGTATAGCTAAACTTTGGTATGTAAATTGTCCAACCATAACGCTCAGCATGGTCATGGAACGCATTACGAAGACCATTATTAGCTGATACGCCACCCGCAACGGCTACATGTTTAATGCCTGTCTCTTTAACCGCTAAGCGTAGCTTCTTCATAAGTATGTCGACTATCGCATGCTCAAGACTGGCTGCAATGTCTTCTTTATGATGCTCGATGAAGTCTGGGTCTTCCTGTACCCACTTTCTCATATTATATAAGAATGATGTCTTAAGACCAGAGAAAGAGTAATCAAAACCTGCTACATTTGGTTCTGCAAACTTATAAGCCAAAGGATTACCTTGGCGAGCAAGTCTATCAATGATTGGACCACCAGGATAACCGAGTCCCATTACCTTAGAACACTTATCAATAGCCTCACCAGCTGCATCGTCAATAGTCTGACCGAGTACTTCCATATCGTTATAAGCATTCACCTTAACAATCTGAGAATTACCACCAGATACCAAGAGACAAAGGAATGGGAATGGAGGCATGTGATTGTCGTCATCGTTTTCCTTGATGAAGTGGGCCATGACATGACCCTGCAAATGGTTAACTTCAATCATAGGGATATTCAATGAACGAGCAAAACCTTTGGCAAAGTTTACACCAACCAAAAGACTACCCATCAATCCAGGGCCACGTGTAAAGGCAATGGCTGAAAGTTGTTCTTTAGTAATACCTGCACGCTTCAACGCTTGGTCAACAACAGGAACCACGTTCTGTTGGTGAGCTCTTGAAGCAAGCTCAGGAACAACTCCTCCGTAAGCTTTATGTACCTCCTGTGAGGCTGTTACATTACTAAGGATAACACCATTCCTCAATACGGCAGCACTTGTGTCATCACAACTGCTTTCTATACCTAATATATAAATATCTTCTTTTACCATTTTCTGTTAGATTCTCTCCTAAGAGAATAAAAGACATTAATGTGTCAGAATCTCTAATCCATGTTCTGTCATAACGAAAGTATGCTCCCACTGAGCTGAAGGCTTCTCATCACCTGTGATAACCTCCCAACCATACGGGTCGTCAGCATCAATAAAGACTTTCCATGTACCCATATTAATCATTGGTTCAATGGTAAATACCATACCAGGAACCAGTAACATACCAGTACCTTTATGTCCATAGTGAACAACATCTGGCTGCTCGTGGAACTCGATACCAACACCATGTCCGCAGAGGTCACGTACAACACCATAGCCATTCTTCTCGGCATGCTTCTGTATAGCATGACCGATGTCACCTACAAAGGAATAAGGCTTAGCTGCTTCAGCACCAATTTCAAGGCATTCTTTGGCTACACGAACTAATCGTTCCTTCTCTGGTGTTGTCTTTCCAATGATGAACATACGACTTGCATCTGCATAATAGCCATCTACAATCGTAGTCATATCAACATTGATAATATCACCTTCTTGAAGAACATCTTCTTTCTTTGGAACACCATGACACACAACTTCATTAATACTTGTGCATACACTCTTAGGATATCCCTCATAGTTCAAGCAGGCAGGGATTGCATTGTGGTCCTTGCAATACTGCATACAGATATCATCAATCTCCTGTGTATTCATTCCTGCGTGGATAGCCTCAGCGACAGCATCCAAGCAGCCAGTATTGACTATACCACTCTTTCGGATACCTTCAATCTGCTCAGGTGTCTTAATCATATCACGTGTAGGAACGAGTTTGCCCTTCTTCTCAAGAGCTATTATCTTTAAGTCCATTTCGGTTGGCTCCTGTCCTGGAAGACAATGCCACCTTTTCTTTTTCAACTGCATATCGTCAATTTTATCTTTTTGCAAGAATAAAGCAAGCAAACACAAGAAATCATGTTTCTATTTTGTGGAGTGCTGCTTAGTTTCTGCAAAAGTACTATAATTCAAAGACAAAACAAAATAAATCAAGTCCTTTCTTACAGAAGAGTCTTATTTGATATATCGTACAACAGCCTACTGGAATGTAATCAAGTAAGGGGTACTAAATCTACATGAATCTCACCTGAGGTGCTTCTACCAATGTTTGGTAATAATTCTGTTTGTCAAGTCTTTATTCTTAATCAAAAAGGTTTAGTTTGTTCTCTCTTGCCTTACTTAGAGACAAAACCTTTTGTTGTTCTTCTTTATAACCAGCACGAAGTTTCTCGTATGTTGCGTCTAACTCTTTGCAGAAGTGTTCACGCTCTTTTCCATTAAGCAGTGCGGCTGCTATGGAAGGATTGACAGAAGCGTCTTTAACCCATACAACTGGGGCATCGTATAATGGAGCAATCTTCAGCGCAACATGAAGTTGAGAGGTTGTTGCACCACCAATCATAACAGGAATATTCAGTCCCGCTTCCTTAAAAGCTATAACACTATTTACCATCTCCTGAAGGCTTGGTGTAATGAGACCAGACAGTCCAATTAAGTCTACATTCTCTTCCTTGGCTTTCTTAATAATCTGATCAGCTGGCACCATAACGCCCAAATCAATTACTTCATAGTTGTTACAAGCCATCACAACGCCCACAATATTCTTTCCGATATCGTGCACATCGCCCTTTACAGTAGCCAATAGCACCTTTCCTGCAATAGCCTTACCATCTACCTTCTCCTTTTCAATATAAGGTTGAAGGATAGCTACAGCATCTTTCATTGTGCGGGCAGTCTTGACAACCTGTGGTAAGAACATCTTACCAGCACCGAACAAGTCGCCTACTTCATTCATACCTTGCATCAAAGGACCTTCAATAATGTTCACAGCGTGTGGATACTTCTCCAATGCTTCATGAATATCCTCATTCAAATAGGTTGAAATACCCTTGCGCAGTGCATATTTTAATCTATCTTCCAAAATGTCATTACGCCATGCTTCCTGCGCAACTTCCTGCGTAGCACCACCATTCTTTTGTGCTTCTTTTTCCTCAAGAATCTTGTTAGCCAGTTCAATCAGTAGTTCGTCGGCTCCCTCTACCCTATCCAGAACAACGTCTTCAATTATCTTCAGATGGTCTTCTGGTATATCGGCGTATGTCACTTTGGTAGCTGGATTGACAATACCAAAGTCCATACCCACCTGAATGGCATGATAAAGGAATACGGCATGCATTGCCTCACGGATATAGTTATTACCTCGGAAACTAAATGAAAGGTTACTTACACCACCACTAACGTGCGCACCAGGTAGGTTCTTCTTTATCCATTCGGTTGCACGGATGAAATCGACAGCATAGCTATTATGCTCTTTCATACCCGTACAAATAGCAAGAATATTTGGGTCGAAGATAATGTCTTGAGGTGGGAAACCCACTTTCTCGGTAAGAATCTTATAAGCTCTTTCAGCTATCTCAATACGACGCTCGTAGCTTGTTGCTTGTCCTTCTTCATCAAAGCACATCACAACAACAGCTGTACCGAAGCGCAGTACATCCTTTGCATGGCGAATAAAGACCTCTTCACCTTCTTTCAAAGAAATAGAGTTGACAATTGCTTTACCCTGCACACACTTCAAAGCAGATACAACTACCTCCCAATCAGATGAGTCAATCATCAATGGAACACGAGCAATCTCTGGTTCTGATGAAATCATATTGACGAAATGAGCCATCTCATCTTTTGCCTCCAACAGACCGTCGTCCATATTGATATCCAGTACTAACGCACCATCATCTACCTGTTTACGAGCAATTGTCAGCGCCTCCTCGTAGTTCTTCTCTTTTACTAAGCGAAGGAACTTACGGCTTCCAGCAACATTACAACGCTCACCAACATTCACAAATGATATTTCTGGAGTTAATCGGAACTGCTCAAGCCCAGAGAGAATCATCTCCTTTGGCGCATCAACAGGTATATGAGGTTTCTTTCCTTCAACAACCTTTACGTAGCCGGCAATGAACTCTTCCGTTGTTCCACAACAGCCACCAATGATATTCACAAGCCCTTCATCCACGAATGAAACCATCTGTGGCACCATGATTTCAGGTGTTTCATCATATTCTCCCATCGAGTTTGGAAGACCTGCATTTGGATGAATGCTTATATAATAAGGTGCTTTAGCAGCTAACTCCTTCAAATAAGGGCGCATCTGTTCTGCTCCGAACGAACAGTTAAGACCAACAGAAAAGATAGGATAAGACGATACTGATGCAAGGAAAGCATCGAGTGTCTGACCACTAAGCGTTCTTCCAGACAGGTCGGTAATGGTCACTGACAGCATAATAGGTAGGTCGACACCCGCCTTCTTCATCTCTGACAATGACGCATCAATTGCAACTTTAGCATTAAGCGTATCAAAGATAGTCTCAATCAAAACAGCATCAATCCCCCCTTCTATCATCGCTGCAACCTGCTCGCTATAAGCATCAAAGAGTGCATCGTATGTAAGGTCACGCTTAGCAGGGTCGCTTACATCAGGCGACATCGAACAAGTCTTGTTCGTAGGACCAATACTCCCTGCGACAAAACGAGGCTTGTCTGCGGTCGAATATTCGTCAGCACACTTACGTGCAAGTTTTGCTCCTGCAAAGGCAATATCACGGGAGAAACTCTCCATGTGGTAATCTGCTTGCGAAATGCGCTGTGCAGAGAAGGTGTTAGTACTGATAATATCAGCTCCCACCTCTAAATAACGACGATGAATATCCTCAATGATATCAGGGCGTGACAGATTCAACATATCATTATTACCCTGATAATTGAGCATCTGTAAAAGTTCAAGGTTACCTCGAAAGTCTTTCTCCGTCAAGTTATACCCTTGAATCATGGTGCCCATCGCACCGTCTAAAATTAGTATTCTATCTTTAATGTTATCCCTTAATTTCATTATGCTTTAATAATGTTTCTTTGCCCGATCCATTTCTCGTCGGTCTTCTTTTTCTTTTAGTGTTTGGCGTTTGTCGTATTCTTTCTTACCTCTTGCCAAGGCTATGTCAACCTTTGCTCGTCCGTTCTCATCGATAAAGATAAGTGTTGGAATAATGGTGAAGCCAGGAGTCTTTGAGTCAGCTTCAAGGTTGCGTATTTCTTTTCGGTTCAATAGGAGCTTTCGTGGACGTTTTGCCTCATGATTGGCATACGAACCATAGAAATAAGGAGATATGTTCATCCCCTGAACCCACATTTCACCTTTTGTTATATAGCAGTAAGAATCAACCAACGAAGCCTTACCAGCACGTATAGACTTTATCTCCGTACCAGTAAGAACAATACCTGCTGTGTAAGTATCAACGAAGAAATATTCAAAAGAAGCTTTCTTGTTTCTTATCTGTACAGGTGATTTCTTTCTTTTCTCTTGTTGTTCCTTATTCATTTTCAATTGTTGCAAAATTCTCAATATGGTCATCGATATAGGCTGCAATCATTGCACACCAACGTTCTTCATTGACCACAAACTCATCATCAAACTCGTCAAATTCAGGCATCTGTTCATATAAAGCCATGAAATCTTCGTCAGACTCAACAGCTTCGATCGCCTCGTGATACTTTTCGTAATATTTCTTTCCGTGGCGAATGTGTGTGTATAGCTCACGAATTCCCCAGTTGCGCATTGCTACGGCAAAAGGATTTTTGAAGATAAAAGCACCATAACCATTGTATATCAACTGGACATAACCGCCATCCATCACTTCCTGATGGAGATAACTCCATGCTAACAGTGTTATCTGATCAGCATTTAGTTGCTGCATAGCTTCCAATGTCAGCTTATTATCTATTGCATTGCCAATAGCATCAACAAAGACCTGAACAAAACTGTCCATTCCTTCTTCAACGGCTTTGCGTATATCGCTATCTTTTATTTTGACGTCAATCATTGTTATATCTTTTGTAATACAATTCTAAGGGTTATGCATGTATCAGCAGAGAGAAACAGCCTTCAAACTATTGAGTGTAACTCGCTTCCACTTTGCCGAATGCAGCTTATCTTTTGCAAAGATAACTTTTTTTTCTCGATTATGTCTTTATGAATAGGTATTTCTTTCGTATAAGCTTATATACAAGCGAATAAAGAGGGTTCTAAAAGACTTAAATCTGTCCTATGCTATTTTTTTAAAATGACTTTTTATCCGTAATTTTAATCACGCTTGCTATGAAATATGTTTACATATATCTTTGTCTTTTTACTCGAAAAAGAGTCTTAAAGCAATATTTTGATAACCTTTGTAATGTTCTGTAAATCAGAATATTGTGTGGGTAGTTAAATACCAAGGTGCTTAATAGGACTCTTAAAGGGCGTTAGTTAGCCTTCAATTGGGCGTTTTTTGCAAGGTAATTAAGCCTTAATAAGAACGCAATTAAGCCACTTTTAAATTATTGGTAATGAAAATATGTGACAAAAGAGTGTGCTTCTTCTTTCTTTTAACGCAAACATTTCTACTTTCCTTATTCTATCCAACATGTCTTATCCCTATAAAGAAATCATTGTATTCTATCTCTCCTACCTTCAGCTAACATCTTTCACCCATACAGAAAAAGCCCACTCATTAAAATGAGCAGGCTTTAATTCTATAGTTGTAAATTGATTACTCTTCAACTGGAGTGAAATCATCCTTACCTACACCGCAAAGAGGGCAAACCCAATCATCTGGAATATCCTCAAATGCTGTACCTGGCTCAATGCCACTATCTGGATCACCAAGTTCTGGGTCATAAATATAACCACATGTCTCGCATTCGTACTTCTTCATAATGCTTCTGTTTATAATGTTAAAAATAATTTTAATTTGAATTATATCGCTTGCAAAGTTACAAGTATTTTGTAATAATTACATAATTAATTAGTTAAAAAATGCTATCGAGCTGAAGGCTTGATGTTACTTATAGATTCAAAACTTGTTGATTCATAGGTAAATACAATGCTTGCGTGTTCACTGAAAAAAGTATCTTTAAGGATTTAATTCGTACATTTCACTTGGTATTTTGCGTTTCAATACTTCAAGTGTGAATTCCTTTCCAATGATTATTCCACTATCACGTAAAACAGCTTCAATTGTCTTCTTAGCCAATTCTGGATGATTATTTTCATCACTCAGATGGCATAACCATACATGGCGTAAAGCAGGTGAAGCATTCTCTACAAGTGCTTTTGCACAGGCTTCATTACTAAGATGTCCGTTTGGTCCACTGATACGTTCCTTTAAATGGCGTGGATATGGACCAGCAGCCAACTTCTCTGGCTCATGGTTTGCCTCAATTACCAAGTAATTAGAAATAGAAATAAACTGAGCAATCTCATCTGTGATATGTCCACAATCGGTGATTAATGTAAATCGAATACTCTCATATTCTACAGAATAACCAACACAGTCTGTGCTATCATGGGGTACTCCGAAAGGGGTTACTTTAAATTCACCAATAGTAATCTCTTCGCCTTTTTGTACGAATTTAACGTATTGTTGATCGACTTTACGTCTTACACACCAGTTCTGACTAATTCCTCTATGAACATCTTTTGTTGTATATACAGGTAGTTGCAAATCACCACTTATAGAGCCAACAGACTTCACATGATCGGCATGATCATGGGTGATAAGCACATTATGAACCATATTTAATTGCAGACCATAGTTGTGGAAATGCTTCTTTAATGTACGAATACCAACACCACAATCAATCATTAGACAGTCTGTGTCGGTATATAAAAGATAGCAATTACCACTACTACCACTGCCGAAAGATAAAAACCTCAGCATTATTTTCTTATTTTAGGCAAATGTAACAAAAGTATTTTGATAGACAAAATTATTGTTTATGTTTGCCTTATTATACACTCTACTTTTAGGAATAATTAAACATAAAAGTATCTATGAAATGACTAAAATGGAAGTCCTACGGCGAAATGGAACGTAAAGTCTCGTTTTAGATTTGGATGCCATAAAGCATAATGCTCTTCCGTACTTGTATAAGCAGGGTTAATGGCTTTCATACCACCATCAAATCGAAGTATGAAGTAATCGAAATTGAGTCGTAAACCAAGTCCGTATGCAACCGCTATTTGATTATAGAAACTCTTAAAGCTAAACTGTCCGCCTGGTTGGTCAGCATAGTCACGTAGTGTCCATATGTTTCCTGCATCTATGAAGGCTGCCGCATCAAGTTTCCAAAACAGATGTGTACGATACTCTGCGTTTAAATCAAGCTTCATATCACCAGTCTGGTTGATAAAGTCTATTCGACCATCAACACCCTTAAACTTACCCGGTCCCAACTCTCTTACGCTCCAACCGCGAACAGAGTTGGCACCACCAGAGAAATAACGTTTCTCAAATGGGAGTACAGTACTATTGCCATAAGGAATCGCAATGCCAAAGCCACCATGTAAAGCTAAGGAGTTACGTTCGTCAAATCGTAGTATCTTAGTATAATCGAAGTCGAACTTTGCGTATTGTGCATAGGCAATATTGAAAAGTGTTCGTTTTCCTTCGCTATTCTTTTTAAAGTTGAAGACACCACTCAATCCATTCAGTAAGTTGCCTGCCAACTCCATTCTTGCTCTGAAAGCTTGATTTGCACCACTATAATTTACGCCAAAACCTGTTCGTAAAATAAACAAATCTTGATAGTTATATCGAAGAATGGCATTGCGTGTTGTCGCATTGTCGAGGTAATCATGCTTAAAAGTCTCACTAATCCAGGGCATATATACATAGCTGAGATTAAGGAGATCGAAGTCATAGGTAAGGTGACGAACAGGATCTGACCAATGATATTTCCATGCAGAAGAAAAGACTCGACGGTGGAACTCTGGTCTGTTTTGTAGATTCCAGCCCACAGATACCTCTGATGTTGCACTACTCTTTCTTTTAAAGTTCTTTGATATGAATGGAGCTAAGAAGCGAGGGAACTGTAGATGTGCTTGTACACTATACTCCTCATAGTCGCTATTCTTATAGCCCTCAAGACCTTTGATGGCCTCAAAAGCAGCACGGAACTCTAAACTTAAATGTTCACTACCTCTAAAAAGGTTCCTATTCTGATAAGAAAGTACGGCTGCAGCACCTAAATCTCCAGCTGTATTTGTTCCTTCTGGTTGGAAAGAGATGGTGTTTGGTTTATTGTTTGAAACCTGAATATCAGCATCTAAGTAATGCGTAGAAGATGTTGTATAGGTAAATGTCTTACCTATCACCAAACTATCATAGCGAGGAACTTCCCTAAAATTGATGTTCGTATAGCGTACTGCACCAAGCCGAGAGAAGTTGTTATAAGTCTTTTGTAAGTCTGTAGCCGAGAAGTATTTGCCTTTTTCTATTAGTGTATTGTCTTCCAATACTCCCTTTCTAAGATGAAAACCTGTAGAATCACCTGGAATAAAATTGACGTTATTGATGATATAGCGTGGGTGTAATGTTGGTTTAGCATCACTATTCTCAACGTATTTCATTAAGTGTAAGGTCACGTTTACATGCTGTCTACCTTGCGTAGAGTCTGCAGTATAATATATGAAGTCCTTATGAAATCTGTAAAAACCAGAGTCATTCAGGATATGTGTCAGTCTTTTACGCTCGTCATCCAAGGATGTAACGGTAAACTGATGTGGTCGATCAGTATCTTTTTTGAGGTGAGGAGCAAGTACTCTTTCAATGACAGAATCCTCTATCTCATAGTTAAATCGATTAATAATATAAGGGTTGCCCGGGTGAAGTAGGTAGTTAAGGGTCAGTTTCTTTCCTTTAACCTTTTTCTCTACGTCTACTGTTGCATTCATATAACCCATATTCTGCATTGCAACGGTCAAGTCCTCAGACGAAAGACGAGCCTGAACAGAATCATACAATACGGGTTCCTCTCCCATTCTACGGAGTGTACGGTTAATCCATTTCGTAGTATCTTGTCCCGCCATAGCGTAAGTTCCTAATGGAATCTTAAAGAGAGAGAACCAACGTGAGTTCCCTTTTTGACGTACATACTGCATCAGAAGTGATGAGTTAACGTCCTTTCTGTCAGAACGTAGCTCTACTTTATCCAAAAGATATTGCCCATCAGGAACAAACTTATCTGATGAACACGCTATGACAACAAGTATAGTCATAACGATAAGGAGGGGTGTGAGAAATCTATATGTCTTTGAAAATAGCATTGATATCCTAATTTGTTAATCCCAAAATAATACACGTAATCGCAAAGAAGGTTGACTTTCAATTTGCCGAACGTAGCTTATTTTATGCAAAGGTAGTAAAAAGTTAAGAAGTAATAGTCGGCGAGTGGATAGTTTTTTGTAAATTTGCGAAGTGATATCAAAAAATAAGATAAAGCTTATCCGTTCTCTTGAGACAAAAAAAGGCAGAGAGAAAGTAGGATTATTTGTAGCAGAAGGACCCAAAGTTGTCAATGATTTGCTACACGAAGGGTTTGTGGCAGATGAAATTTTAGAAGATATTGAAGATATCAAAAAGGTTTCTTTTCTACAACATCCACAGCCTGTTTTGGGTGTTTTCAAGATGCCAGAAGAAGATTGTAAAGTAACAAATAATTACTTAAGTCTATTCAATGAATACATTGATAATCAACTTGTATTAGCCCTTGATGGCGTGCAAGACCCCGGTAATCTTGGTACAATCATACGAATTGCAGATTGGTTTGGAATTGAAAACATTTTCTGTTCGCATGAGACAGCTGATTGCTGGAATCCAAAGGTTGTGCAGGCAACGATGGGAAGTATTGCAAGAGTAAAGCTTCATTACTTAAACTTGAATGAGTTGATAGACCATCTCCCTGTTGACTACCCTATCTATGCCACGCTTTTGGATGGTAATAACATCTATAGTCAAGAACTCTCTCATCACGGAATGATTGTAATGGGAAATGAGGGAAAAGGTATATCTTCGCAGCTTAGAACAAAGATTAACCGAAAACTTCTGATTCCAAACTATCCTCCAGAGCGTGAAACGGCAGAGTCTTTGAATGTAGCCATCGCAACATCTATCGTTTGTGCTGAGTTCAGAAGACGATAAAAGGCTCTTATTCTTGGAATAATTAACTACCAACCTACAAAGAAACATAATATGATAAACTTACAAAATCTAATTAGAACAAATATTAGAGAACTCATCTCTTGCGCTGAAACAAAAGCTGAAGAGAATGTAAGGGATTCTCAACATATTATGCTTGATGCTAATGAAAATCCATATAACAAACCTTTTAACCGCTATCCTTCTGATGATCAGATAGAGTTGAAAGAAGAACTTGCCAAACTAAAAGGTGTTAGAACTAAGGAGATTTTCTTAAGCAATGGCTCTACAGAGGCGATAGATATGTGCTATCGTATCTTCTGTCAGCCAAAGGTTGATAATGTTGTTGCGGTAGAACCGACCTGTGAACTATACAAACATTTTGCCAGATTAAATGATATTGAATACCGCTCAGTACTTTTGGATGAAGAGTTTCAGTTAAATGCTACAGAACTTCTCAAGGCTTGTGACAAGCATACAAAGTTAGTATGGCTTTGCTCTCCTAATACGCCAAGCGGTAATTTACTGAATGTTGAAGAAGTTGAGAAGGTATTGAAAGGATTTGATGGTATTGTTATTATTGATGAGGCTTATGCTGATTTTACACGCTTACCAACCTTTCGAGAGCGTATATCAGAATTCCCTAATATAATAGTACTCAACACTTTTTCTAAGGCATGGGCAAGTGCTGCTATCCGTTTAGGTGTGGTTTATGCACAAGAAGCTATTATAAGCATCTTCAACAAGGTGAGCAGTCCTTACCATATTAGCCAACTGACACAAGAACAAGGACTTGATGCACTTAAGCATCGCTATGATATTGAGGATTGGATAAAGATACTCTTATTAGAGCGTAAGCGTATGATTCTTGCCTTTGAGAGTTTAGCTTGTTGTGAGAAAGTCTATCCATCGAATGCCAATTTCTTCTTAGCAAAGATGAAAGATGCACAAAGTGTGTATGACTATCTGTGTAAAAAAGGTATCCATGTTAGGGAATGCTCTAACGTTTCGTTATGCGGTAATTGCTTACGTATAACAATTGGTTCCAAGGCTGAAAACGCAGAAATCCTTGGAATACTTAGGTATTATAAGCCAACAAAATAGTCTTAAAGTCTATAAGTTGATGTTGCTTTATTACAGCATCAACTTATAGATAATCAAATACTTCTGTTTAGTATTATACGATAAGACGTCTTCGTATAAGTAATTTAGCAATGTCTTATTTATTTCATGGTGACTATAAGGTATGGCTCTAATGCCTTTTTAGGATAGTGCGGAGCCCCAGCACCAATGGTGCGGACGGTTAACACCAATGGTGCGGACGATTAATAAATACGCGGACCAAAGATAGTTGTACCCACACGAACCATTGTTGAGCGACATTCCACGGCTATATCATAGTCATGACTCATACCCCATGAACGCTCTTTGAATTCAGGGTCATCTGCAAAATACTTTGCCTTCAATTCGTCAAAGAGGTCTGCTGCTAACGTCATCTCCTTTTTAATTTGATTAAGGTCATCTACATTTGATGCCATCATCATTAAACCTGAGATGTGTACATTCTTAAGTTCCTTCCATTCACCGCCTTCCAATAGCTCACGACAAGCATCAGGAGTGAAGCCATACTTCGTTTCCTCTTCTGCAATATGAAGTTCAAGAAGAACATTAATAACACGGTTGTACTTCGCAGCTTGCTTATTGATTTCCTTTAAAAGTTTCAAAGAATCAACAGCTTCAACCATAGAGATATAGGGAGCAATATATTTCACTTTATTGGTCTGTAGATGACCAATAAAGTGCCACTCTATATCCTTTGGGAGTGTCTCAACCTTACGGGATAGTTCCTGCACCTGACTCTCGCCAAAGATACGCTGTCCTTCCCGATAAGCCACTTCCAAATATTCATTAGGGTGAAACTTACTGATGGCAACCAACTTCACACCATCAGGAAGATTCCTAAGCACTTTGTGTAAATTATTTGCTACATCATACATAACTGTAAGTTTCTTTCTTGTTTACTTATTAAGTTATTGTTCGAATTCTGGCTTCTCGTTCTTCTTTCCAGCATGATGCTCAAAGACGTCCATAACCTTTGTTTCAGTGATAGCTGCAATCTCGTAATCAATCATAGTAGAACCCATCACCTCGTCTACATGCTTAACAGCTCCGCTTACAGAATGTGCCTGAACAAGATATGTTACTGAAGTACGCTTTTCCTTATCTGTCTTTTCATCCAATGTTATGAAAGAAAGCTTTGCCTTAAACCACTTGTCGTCAGTATCAATATCGCTAAAGAAAATCTCACCGAATGGTGCTGGGGAAATGGCTTTTACGTCAAGCTCACCGCTAACATAGTGTGACATTTCCTCTGTGATAAACTCCTCAGCCTCAGAGAAACTGAATGCATCAACCACATACTGTTCAATGACTTTCTTGTTCTGACCATCTTCCATGGTCTTGTCATATCTTACTCGTGTTTCAAACCAAGTGCTTGTTCTACTTCTCATAATTATTCTTTAAGTTTTAAGCCCTGCTTTTCAGCTATCAAATAAAGACAAAATGAAGAGCAATAGGCGGTTTTATAGATGTGCAAAAGTAGTAAAAATTCTGCGTTAATCGGCTAAAAGTGCGGTTAAAATAAAAAAAATGTCTATCTTTGCATCATAGTAAAGAATATAAGAGCAGATATCTTCTACTCTCATTCATTATCGGGAGAATAAATAAAGTCATTATGCCGGAAATATCAGTTCGTGGACTTGAAATGCCGGAGTCACCTATTAGAAAACTGGCTCCACTTGCCGTTGCAGCAAAGAAACGTGGTATTAAAGTTTACCATTTGAATATCGGTCAACCTGATCTTCCAACACCGCAATGCGGACTGGACGCTCTGAAAAAGATTGATCGTAAACTTTTAGAGTACTCACCATCTCAAGGCTATCTTTCTTATAGAGAAAAACTCTGTGACTTTTATGAGAAGTTCAACATAAACGTCACACCAGACGATATCATCATTACTGCTGGTGGTTCTGAAGCTGTGCTGTATTCTTTTATGGCATGTCTAAATCCTGGAGATGAAATCATCGTTCCAGAGCCTGCATATGCTAATTATATGGCATTTGCTATATCAGCTGGTGCAAAGATAAAGACGATTGCAACCTCTATAGAAGAAGGATTTGCACTGCCTAAGGTTGAGAAGTTTGAGGAACTTATCAATGAGAAGACGCGTGCTATCATGATATGTAATCCAAACAACCCTACTGGTTATTTGTATACAAGAAGGGAGATGAATCAGATTCGTGACCTCGTTAAGAAGTACGATCTTTATCTCTTCTCGGATGAGGTTTATCGTGAGTATATCTATACAGGGTCGCCTTATATCTCTGCAATGCACTTACAGGGAATTGAGAATAATACGGTTCTTATTGATTCTGTGTCAAAGCGTTACAGTGAGTGCGGTATTCGTATTGGTGCGTTGATAACAAAGAATGAAGAGATACGTAAGGCTGTAATGAAGTTCTGTCAGGCACGTCTCTCTCCCCCACTGATTGGTCAGATTGTTGCTGAAGCAAGTCTTGATGCACCTGCTTCTTACTATCGTGATGTCTATGATGAATATGTGGAGCGTCGTAAATGTCTTATTGACGGATTGAATCGCATTCCAGGCGTTTACTCTCCTATCCCTATGGGAGCCTTTTATACTGTAGCTAAACTCCCTGTTGACGACTCAGATAAGTTCTGTCGTTGGTGTTTGGAGGAATTCAACTATGAAGGTGAGACTGTAATGATGGCTCCAGCCAGTGGCTTCTATACAACACCAGGTGCTGGACATAACCAAGTTCGCATTGCTTACGTACTTAAACGTGAAGACTTACAGCGTGCTTTGATTGTTCTTCAAAAAGCTTTGGAGGCATATCCAGGACGTGTAGATGAAGAGTAAAGTCTGTTTATAATTCACAATTCATAGTTCATAATTCATAATTATGATTACTGATATTTGTTTTCGTTAATCCCTTTCTCAATTTTATTTAGGAGAGTATTATAGGTTGAAGATAGGCAAATAACTGTAAGCAAGGAATAAGAATATACTTGTATAATTAATATATTTAAATAGAATATACTCATACAGAATGAAGGTAATCATAATTATGAATTATGAATTTTGAATTCTGAATTAAAGAAGTAATCATAATTATGAATTATGGATTATGAATTCTGCATTAAAGTAGTCATCATAATTTTGAATTATGAACTATGAATTATAAATTAAAATAATGAACTATCCGCTTTTTATTGCTCGTAAAATATATAACGGAGGAGACAAGACACGGAAGGTGTCGAAGCCTGCTATTACTATTGCTACTATTGGTGTAGCAATCGGTTTGGCTGTAATGATTGTGTCTGTGTGTGTTGTATTGGGCTTTAAGCATACTATCCGTGATAAGATGGTGGGCTTTGGAAGTCATATAACTGTAGCCAACTTCCTTACATTGCAGGGCTCTGAGCAATATCCAATAGCAGTAAACGATTCACTAATAAAGGAACTTAAGGCGGTACCTGGTGTGAAGCATGTGCAGCGTTATGCATATACACAGGGCATATTAAAGACTGACAATGATTTCTTGGGTGTTATGTTGAAAGGTGTTGGACCTGACTTTGACTCTACCTTTATACATAACAATATGGTAGAAGGAAGTCTTCCCCATTTCTCTGCCACAGAGAATCAACAGAAGTTAGTTATCTCTAAAACGATTGCAGACAAACTTAATCTGAAGGTGGGACAACGTCTTTTTGCCTACTTTATCAACGACCAAGGTGTTCGTACACGTAAGTTCACTATCGCTGGTATCTATGAAACAAATATGAAGCAGTTTGATTCGCAGATTTGTTTCACCGATTTATATACTGCTAATAAGCTAAATGGGTGGGAAGCAGATCAATATAGCGGAGTTGAATTACTTGTTAACGACTTCTCACAACTAAACAATATAACTCTTCGCGTACTTAATAAAGTGAAGAATACGACTGACCATTACGGAGAAACTTACTCTGCAGAGAATATTATAGATCAAAATCCGCAGATATTCTCTTGGCTTGATTTAATGGACTTAAACGTATGGATTATTCTTGCACTTATGGTAGCGGTTGCTGGTGTCACGATGATATCAGGTTTATTGATTATCATTCTCGAACGTACCCAGATGATTGGTATCTTAAAGGCACTTGGTTCACGTAATCGTCAGATACGTCATATCTTCCTTTGGTTTGCTACCTTTATTATTGGTAGAGGTCTGCTTATAGGTAACCTCATAGGATTTGGTATTATCTTCTTGCAAAAGTGGACTGGACTTATAAAGCTCGATCCACAAACTTATTATGTAAGTACGGTACCAGTAGAAGTCAACCTTCCACTTATCATTGCTCTCAACCTCGCAACATTGTTGGTATGTGTTGCAGTTCTGATTGCACCAAGCTATCTTATAAGTCGCATTCATCCAGCTAAGTCAATGCACTACGAGTAATAACATTTATTCCCTTCAGAATGAAAGCTATGAAAAGGAATCGAGTGGTTATCTATATTTCTGTTATTATAGAGATTATTTTAGTTGTACTTTGTGTCATTAAATATATCCCTGTATATAACATCTATATAGGAAAGCTGCGGGCTAAGGATCTAATAGAAAGATTAGAAACTTATAAAAAACAGCACGGAGAATATCCGGAAACATTGAAGCCTATAGGCTTTCCAAAGGCTGAATTATGTGAGTATGTGGAGTATAAAGGTACTTGTTATTATTATATAAGACAAAGTGAGTGTGACTTTGATTTGGAAATTACTGATGGTTTAGACTCCCCTATTTACTATTCACTCGCCGAAAAATGGTTTAGTGTCAACAGGGCTGAAATTATCAAACAGCTTACAGAACCACTTTATAAAAAATATCTATTAGCAGAGTCTTCAAATAAACTCACAACCTCAGTACGTAGCAATGTTACAAAAAGTGAGAAGGAAAACATTCCTTTCTTTAACTACACAACAGCAGACAGCATAATTTTTATTAAGAAGTTTTATGACAAGAAACATATTGCTTCAAAGGGCTTTGCTTTAGTTGACGTTAAAACTAAAAGAATAAAGCCTATTGGAGCTTGGACTATATTTACTTACAACGGAAAGAGTTATCAAGTTACTTATGACAAAGATTCATCTAAAGGACAAATTTTATCGCGTCTTTACTTGCGAACTACATGCATTTGTGATTAAATTAGGTCTATTAACTATCTTATCTTTAATGGTATTTTCTTGTACGCTTAGAAAGCCAGCTGAAGTGAAGAAGCATAGAACTGATATTAGCTTTATTAATAACCGAGATATTCATTTTGATATCTTGTATGTGGCTTGCGATTCCTGTTTTCCTATTCACGATATTGGTTATCGTGTATGTGTCAAGTTATCCGCCAACGAGGATAGCCTTATAAGAACTATTAAGAAAGAACAATGGTTGCAACTTTTGCAGAATTCGGCAACTGATTATGCAGCCAATGCCTTGTTATATTCCCTTTACAATCGTGATGCAATAGTTTTATTAGCCCATAGAGACATCGAAGATTGGAGGATGTCTATGAAGGAAGATGATATAAATTACTGGAAAGGTAATCTGCGGTTTTGTAAAGAAAATTATAAGATTGAAAAATAATTAAGGCTTACTTCGATTTGAATTAAGGTTTAATTGAGGTTCAAAAGGGCGTTAATTGAAGCCTTACTAACGCCCTTTAAGACTCCTATTAAGCACCTTTTCTTGTACAAGTCTGTAATCGTTTGATATGCTTTTAGTTACAAAGGCGATTTAAAACGTTGTTTTCTTATCGTCGTAAGGTGTTAGATAAGAATTTTATGTAAACTATTTTCCAAATCTTCTCGTGATGAATTTAGAATGAAAATATCACTCATAGGTATTTAGTTGTTACTAAGCACATGTCGTGTTGTTGGTAAACACCTGTGGTGCGAATGGTAAACACGAATGGTGCGGGTGCTAAATACCTTATATAAAGTTACCACAGTGGAATCTTTTTAGGTCTTAACTCCTGTGATAGATATCTAAAGTTTATTGGGAGAAAACAACTCTCCTTCTAAACCAACAATAGCGTCAATGCTTATTCTCTTTCTGTCTTTCATTATAATGATGCGTTCACTGGTACGAATAGCCTTGACAACACCAGTAATCGTAAGATAATGTCCACCTGTCTTACGTCCATCGGGCTGGAAAAAGGTAATAGAGATAGTTGGCTCTTCTTCTAAATGAGAGGAAAGAATTGAGAGCTTTCGGTCCATCAATTGACGGTCGTCTTCCATCATTTCTATCTTAGGACTTGTTTGTCGGGCAGTCTCTGCAATCGCTGCACCATAACCAGTGAGGGCAGCAAAAGGAGCAAATTGAGCAGCACGGTTATACAGACTCATCTGCGGATGTCGCTTTGAGACGTGACGAGGAAGGTGAATAATATCGTCGTAATTATCTGTCATGCTTTATGTCCTCCTATCTGTTTATTACGTTCCTTTGCCGTTGAACCTTCATCAAAGTTTAAGCCACGAAGTAAAGAGTTCTTACCAAACTTGTTCTTGATATTAATGATAGTTTCTTGTATCTTTCGTTCACGTGCTAACGCTGCTTCCTCAATCTGCTTTTCTTTCTTTACAGCCTCATAATCAGTAAACATATCAAGCTCGACTGGCTTGGAGGTTCGCTGTTTCATTTGCTCTTCACTGAGAACGTGATTGGTTGATATATTTAATCTTCTAACCAATAAGCGTTTATCAACAATCTCATCATAAAGTGCAAGGATAGCCTTTCCTATCAGTCGAGAGGAAGATGTAAAGCGGTGGAGATTGGCTGTGCCGTGAGCACTCTTAGGTACTTTTCGTCCGTACCAGTCTACAGAAACAGGACCAGTATAATCCTTTCCTGCAGGGGAAGTAAGGCTTTCACGGTCGTAACCAACATACAGAACAAGTTGGTCAGACACACAACGTTTCTCAACTAAGTCTAATGCAATGGCATCAGCCATCTCTTGTACGACAACTCTTGCCTTACGAAAACTATAAGCCTCTTGGAGAACTTGACCACTACTCATCGAACTATGCTCCGGTCGATAAGCCTTAACCATTTCCATTGTACATGGTTCCCAGCCCCAAGCATGGTCGATAAGCAACTCGGCATTCACGCCAAAGAGCTTATAAAGTAGTTCTTCTTGATGAATAGAACAACGTGCAATCTTACCCATCGTGTCTATCCCATAGGAATAAAGACGCTGTGCAATACCTCTTCCTACACGCCAAAAGTCGGTGAGTGGACGGTGGTCCCATAGTTTATCACGATAACTTTTCTCATCTAATTCGGCAATACGTACACCATCTTTGTCGGCAGGTATGTGCTTTGCAACAATGTCCATCGCTACTTTACAAAGGTACATATTCGTTCCTATGCCTGCTGTTGCAGTGATACCAGTCTCACGTAAGACATCACGTATCATCTTTATTGCTAACTCGTGGGCAGTCATACGATAGCTGGAGAGGTAAGCTGTAGCATCGATAAAGACCTCATCAATGGAGTAAACATGTATGTCTTCTGGGGCAATATAGCGCAGGTAAATATTGTAAATCTTTGCGCTATGCTTGATATAATGCGACATACGGGGGATTGCCGTAAGATAATCAACAGCCCAATCAGGATGTTGTTCGAGCTCTTTCGCGTTGTATGATTTTCCTGTAAGTGCTTTTCCTGCTAAGAGACAACGTTCCTCATTAACCTCTTTCAAGCGTTGTATCACTTCAAAAAGACGTGCACGGCCAGGAATTCCGTGTGCCTTCAGAGATGGTGAGACGGCAAGACAAATTGTCTTTTCTGTTCTTCCTTTATCCGCTACAACCAAGTTGGTTGTCATTGGGTCAAGTCCACGCTCTACACATTCCACACTGGCATAGAACGATTTAAGGTCTATGGCAATGTAAGTGTTAGTAGATGGTTTTCTTGATGAAGACATTTTGCGGAAGGGATAGGTGTTTAAAAGTTTTATAGAATAGTATTGCAGGAATCAAAAGACGTTGAAAGAGAGTTAGTGAAGTTAAGCATCAATCCTCCGTTACAGATAAATTAGAATCGTACCTTACTTCACTAACTCTCTCCAACATCCTTGTTCTATGCTTTTAATAGTCCTTTTCAGTGTATTGCTCATCCAGCAACACCTTTGAAGGAGATTTGCCTGAACGATAAGTATATCGGAAGTTAAAGCCAGCATCCTTATAACCTTTTGTGCCAGTGTCAGCCTTCAAAGCATCACGCAAAGCTTTTCTTAACTCAGACTTCTTTGCGTTAACAGCCTGTTCGTTATCTGCATTTCCTACAAGTGAGTAATAGTAATGGATGGTTCGAGACGAAGGTTCAAAGACCATACTGTCCATTCTTGTGTCATTTACTACGGGTGTAGGACACTTCTTTTCTGTATATTCTTTACATTCTTGTGCTGCTCTGTCCTCCAGACTTTTATGACAAGCAGAAAGAGAAAGCAGTAGTACGCCTGCATAAAGTAAGTGTTTCATTCTCATTCAAGTTAATATTAATTTCGTAAGGGCTTTATGTAAAGATAACACTTTTTATCTTCACCCTAACCATATATCCGTTGCAAAGATAAGAAAAAATAGGCAATTTCTTATTTTAAGGTTCTTAATTCTCAATAATTATGACTATATTTGCACTTTGAAAATATAGACAAACTGATGAATCATATAAGAAATTTCTGCATTATTGCCCATATTGACCATGGTAAATCAACCTTGGCGGATCGTCTCCTTGAATATACTCAGACGATAAAGATTACTGGTGGGCAGATGCTTGACGATATGGACTTGGAGCGTGAACGTGGTATTACTATCAAGAGTCATGCTATCCAAATGGAGTACACATTGGATAAGGAGAAATATATTCTTAATCTTATCGATACTCCGGGCCATGTAGACTTCTCGTATGAGGTGTCACGAAGCATTGCTGCGTGTGAAGGTGCATTGCTTATCGTTGATGCTACACAGGGAGTACAGGCTCAGACGATTTCTAACCTCTATATGGCTATTGATCATAACTTGGAAATTATCCCTGTTATCAACAAGATTGATATGCCAAATGCTATGCCAGAAGAGGTTGAAGACGAGATTGTTGACCTCATTGGTTGTGACCCAAAGGACATCATTCGTGCCAGTGGAAAGACTGGTGAGGGTGTGCCAGACATACTTGAAGCAATCATTAAGCGTATCCCTTCACCAACAGGTGATACCAAAGCTCCGTTGCAGGCGCTTATCTTTGACTCTATCTTCAACTCTTTTCGTGGTATTATCACACTGTGTAAGGTTGAGAATGGTGTCATCAAGAAGGGTGATAAAGTTAAGTTTGTACAGACAGGAATGGAATACGCTGCTGATGAAGTGGGCGTATTGAAGATGGATATGATGCCTACCCAACAGCTCTCAACAGGAGAGGTGGGATACATCATCTCTGGTATCAAGACTGCCACAGAGGTGAAGGTGGGTGATACTGTTACCCACATAGTCAATCCTTGTGAGAAAGCTATTGAAGGATTCCAAGAAGTAAAGCCTATGGTTTTTGCTGGTGTCTATCCTGTTGACCCAAATGATTACGAAGGATTGCGTTCTTCATTGGAGAAACTGCAGTTGAATGATGCCTCACTAACCTTCCAGCCAGAGAGTTCTCAGGCTTTGGGCTTTGGTTTCCGTTGTGGCTTCTTAGGTTTGCTTCACATGGAGATTATACAGGAACGTTTGGATCGTGAGTTCAACATGGATGTCATTACCACTGTGCCTAACGTAAGTTACATGGTGTATGACAAGCAAGGAAATGAAAAGGAGGTTCATAATCCATCTGGTCTACCTGATCAGACAATGATTGATCATATTGAAGAGCCTTATATTAAAGCCTCTATTATTACCTCCAGCGAGTTTATTGGTCCTATCATGACGCTTTGTCTTGATAAGCGAGGTGAACTCATTAGCCAGAACTATGTGAGTGGAAATCGTTTAGAACTCCTCTTCATGATTCCATTGGGTGAGATTGTGATAGACTTCTATGACAAACTGAAGAGTATTTCAAAGGGCTACGCTTCATTTGATTATCATATCGATTCTTATCGTCCTTCTAAGTTAGCTAAGCTTGATATTCTTTTGAATGGAGAGCCTGTTGATGCCCTATCAGCACTGACACATGAGAGTAATGCTGTTGTTTTTGGTCGAAGAATATGTGAGAAGCTAAAAGACTTAATCCCACGTCAGCAGTTTGATATCGCTATTCAGGCTGCTATCGGAGCAAAGATTGTTGCCCGAGAGACCGTTAAGCAGGTACGTAAGGACGTTACAGCCAAGTGTTATGGTGGTGACATCAGCCGTAAGCGTAAACTTCTTGAGAAACAGAAGAAGGGTAAGAAGCGTATGAAACAGATTGGAAACGTACAGGTTCCACAGAAAGCATTCCTTGCAGTATTGAAGTTAGATTAATATCAAAGAGTTAAGAAAGGAAAGGAAAATGAAAGATTTGGTGAACGATTCAAGAGATATAGCACGTGAATTGGCACGTAAATATAGTACGATGACCCATGATGAGTTGGATGTACTTGAAAGTATCCTCGTACCAATGAAATTCGCAAAAGGACAGATGATTCTCAGTGAAGGTGAAATCTGCAAGCACGTTTATTATATAGAAAGAGGCCTAATTCGTCAATTCTATTTTAAGAACGGTAAGCAGATTACTGAACACTTAGGAGAGGATAGAAGTATCTTTATGTGTATTGAAAGTCTTTTCCGTGAGGAGCCAACCAAACTACAGGTTGAGGCTATAGAGCCAACATGGGTTTATGCACTACCAAAACAGAAGTTAGAGCAGGTAGCTCTTCATAATGTTAATATTCAGATTCTCTATCGTAAGATATTAGAAGAGAGTCTTATCACCTCACAGGTACATGCTGACCTTGTACGTTTTGAAACTGCACAAGCTCGTTATAAGAGAATGTGTAAGCTAAGTCCACAGGTTATCTTGCGTGCACCGCTGGTTTATATTGCCAGCTATCTGCAGATGACACCAGAAACATTAAGCCGTGTTCGTTCGTCAACATTGCTTGATGATTAAAGCGCTTTTATACTTATTAAGCGTTATAAGCAGTTAGAGGAGTTAAATAATTACCTATTATTTGTATTGAAAAGCGAATGATAAAAGTAAAAGTAATTATTTAACTCCTCTAATTATTTTCCTTGAATAGCTCTTAATAGAGTGTAGAACACCAATGTAACCACCCTATCCTACTTCCCTAACTCTCCCACATAGTGGATAATTCTCCCTTCACTTGTCACACCTTCAATTATAATACGATAGTTTGAACTATATTCTGCAGGTAAAAGTAGACGGAAAGAACTACCGCGTAATGAAGGTAACCACACTGGAGTATGTGCGTTAGGAGTGTAACTTTGTGGAATTTGATAGCCTAATGTAGTAAAAGTCTTCGTATTTGTCAGTGGTACAGAAGCCGCTTTGAAATCCCCTTTCTTCGTTGTTATAGAGATAACACCCATACCACCAATCGCTCCCCAGATAACTGTTGAGCCGCCCTTAAAGACATCTACTCTCTCAACATCGGACATCTGGATGTTGTCTAAATCGTAATCATCATTGACAAATATCCCATCTATGGCAATAGCGGCTGGTCTTTTTCCATCTACAGCTGTACCTCCACGTACATAGCATTTCCCCAATTCAACCGTAACACTCGGTACTCTACGCAATAATTCATGCAAACAAGTTGCACCAATACTCTCTATATCACGTAGACCAAAGGAGAAGTCAGCAGTTCGTGCATAAGCATCAGAACGAGAAGAATAGGTAGGTTGATGACTGAAGATATTCACTTCTTCCATCTGTATACCCCCTTTCGGCAATTCTAATGTTGCATCTACGCGTGTTGTATCATTACTCGTCCATTCAAACGGCGGAAGTTGACCTTTATAAGCAGGGAACTCCTCTTCATCTAATAGCAGTTTTACCCACGATTTTCCAGCTTTTGTAAAGGCATTAAGAACATACTGTGTACCTTCAGGAAAATCTATTCCTTCAAATGAAAAACGACCTTGTGCATCGGTTTTAGTAACAGCATAAAAGCCTTTATCGGGTGAAATAAGATTTACAATACCTTCTTTTATAGCTTTATGCCCTACCAATGTTTCAACTCGTCCACGTATTACAGCAGACTTTTCGATACCAATCTTTCCCTTCTTACATTCCCCTCTGATTACATCTGCCATTCGATACCGATTCCAACTACAGCTGTCAAGCAATCGTTCTGATTCATTATTAGAAAGAACAGATGCTGGTTCTTCTGGACAATCTGCCACATCCATATCGTATAATAAATGAGAAAGAATGTTTGATTGTTCTGCTAAATCGTCAGTTCCGGCATATTCTACACGTAGAGAAACGTCCATTGTTTCTCCTTCTCGTAAGCTATCAGCCTTAATAATAAAAGGTATTTGCCCATCATTTGATTTCTCTGCCGCCATCCATATTACAGAAATCGGACACTGTTCTTTCTCTGGATATAAGAAATTCAGTTTCTCTACAACCGTTTTTAAGTTAGAATCCAAGAGCTGGAAAGAATAAATACCGCCTTGAGAAAGACTATCATAACTCAGAATAATATCTCTTCCTTGGCTTATTTTTCCAAAGAAAAGAGGGATTGAACGACAGTGAACAAATAGTCTATAGCTACTATTTAAGCTATCTGATGGATTGTTAATACTTACTTTAATATTCTTGTTTAATTTATTGATAGATAGATTTATTTTCGAATTGCTATTAATGATGTTTATAGTGTCCCCATACTTAAACGGTAATAGCTTTCCATGTCCACCAATAAAGATACTTTTAAGGCTTTCATATCGACTGAGGTTCAACATATTCTTCGTATAACTACGTAATAAATAACGTCCTTTCACCACTCCTTCAGGAATGTCAATATGACCAACAAAACCTTGATCGCTTCGTATTAGACGTACTCGTTTCACAACGAGACGTTCTGGATTAAGAAGTTCTACGTATACATAACGGCTCACACTATCCGCCTGATGAACTACTGCATTCACTAAGAAGACACGCAAGTTAATACGTTGTCCTGCTTGATAACTATCTGCATTGGTAAATACGTAGGTCTTCTCTTGCGGGAATAGCTGTACCTGCCGTAGGATACGACTCAGTAACACATTGTTAGTCTGAGCATACAATGATGTTTGAAAGCATGTTAGAAGTATTATGAATAGTAGTTTTCTCATATAGATAGACCTCAGTGAATGAGTTTATGTAATAGACTTTCAGCAATAAAGATAATCTTCCGTAGAATCATATGCAAACTTACACAAAAATATTAAATAATAGGTTCAAAAATAGAAAAACCATACATTACCATTGAAAAACTTGTATTCTTTGTCTGTTTAGGGTGTTATAATGTTTTTCAAACCACAAATTACTTATGTTTTAAACGTAAAGTGTAGTGGTGTTAACCATTAGCACCAATGGTGCGAAGCATCAGCACTATTGGTGCGGAGTATCAACACCACATGTGCGGAGCATTCATACTCTATGTGATAAGCTGTAATCTGTTAGTAGGAAATGGAAAGTTAGAACTCTTATAGAAGTTGTTATAAGGTGAATAAGCTACAAACAACTCATCTGCTTGAGCAATGTATTGTTGGGAAACAATAAAAACATTGATTCAGAAGACAATAGTATGAATTGAAATAACAGTCAGATGTGGATTAATAATCAACTTAGCGTCAAAGGTTCTGCACTTATACTATCCATATTACAGAAACATTTTGTAAATTTGCAGTTCAATAGGCTGTTTCATATATTAGCAAAAAGGATTGTTGATTTAGTAATTTATCAGTGGAATCGATACTGATATTAAAGCCTACAAATAACATATTGAGAAGATAAAAGTAATGATATATCCCAAGAACTTTGAGCAAAAGATTGGTTTCACAGAGGTGCGCTCACTTCTGCGTGCACGCTGTTTGTCACCTTTAGGTAAGGAACGAGTTGATGCAATGAGTTTCTCAACCGATGCCGTACAGGTGAATACTTGGATGGAAGAGATTAGAGAGTTTCGTAGAATACAAGAGGGACAAGACGACTTTCCTTTAGATAATTTCTTTGATGTACGTGAAAGTGTGGCACGAATCCGCTTGGAAGGAACCTACATGGAGGTTGAAGAACTCTTTGATTTGAAGCGTTCATTAGAGACAATTATTGCTATTGTGAACTTTCTGAGCCGTGGAGAGGAGACGGAACAGGGCGAAATACGTCATTACTACCCTGCTCTCTATAATCTTGCTGATGGTGTAGCAACCTTCCCACTGCTTGTTCAGCGCATCTCACAGATTATCGATAAATTCGGTAAAATGCGTGACAATGCTTCTCCAGAACTACTTCAGATACGCCGTGAGTTGGCGCGCATCGAGGGAAGTATCTCACGTACGTTATATGGTATCTTGCGTGCTGCACAGGGTGAAGGACTTGTTGAGAAGGATGTCACACCTACATTGCGTGATGGTCGACTGGTTATCCCTGTTGCACCGGGCTTAAAACGTAAGATTTCGGGTATTGTACACGATGAAAGTGCTACGGGTAGGACGGTATATATTGAGCCTACTGAGGTTGTAGAGGCTAATAATAAGGTTCGCGAACTTGAGAATGAGGAGCGTAGAGAGATGATTCGAATTCTCACGGACTTTGCTAAGAAGGTACGTCCGAATGTGCGTGAGATTCTCGATTCATACAATCTTATGGCAGCTGTAGACTTTATTCGTGCAAAGGCTGAGTTGGCTCGACTCTTTAAGAGTTTTGAACCACAGGTGGCAGAGGAGCCTCATATTGATTGGATTAGAGCTATTCATCCCCTACTTCAACTTTCATTAGAAAGAAAAAATAATAATAAGTTAAACACCTCATTATCTGATGATAATAATGAAATAGATAAAGTTTCTAATGAAGTTGATAACACACAAGATTACGACACTATATTAGAAGAAGAGAACAATACACGAAACGTTCCTTCAAGTGTTGTTCCTCTCGATATTCAACTCACAAAAGATAAGCATTTACTGATTATCTCTGGTCCGAATGCTGGTGGTAAATCTGTTTGTTTGAAAACTGTGGGTTTACTTCAGTATATGCTTCAGTGCGGTCTTTCGATTCCTGTTGGCGACCGCTCAACCACTGGTATTTTTACGGATATTATGATAGATATCGGTGATGAACAGAGTATTGAGAACGATCTTAGTACCTATTCTTCTCACTTGATGAATATGAAGGTGATGATGCGTCGTGCTTCAGAGTCTACGCTTATCCTCATTGATGAGTTTGGAACTGGTACGGAACCACAGATTGGTGGAGCAATTGCCGAGTCTGTTTTACGTCAGTTCTGGAAGAAGCATGCTTGGGCTGTGATAACAACCCACTATCAGAACCTCAAGCATTTTGCAGAAGAACATCTTGGTACAGTCAATGGTGCGATGCTCTATGACCGCCATGAAATGCGCCCACTCTTCCAGTTGGCAATCGGTAGACCCGGTAGTTCGTTTGCTATTGAGATTGCTCGAAAGACGGGAATACCAGAAGAAGTAATCCGTGATGCGTCAGAGATTGTTGGATCTGATTATATTCAGAGTGATAAGTACTTACAGGATATTGTTCGAGATAAACGTTATTGGGAGAATAAGCGTCAAGCCATTCACAGCCATGAGAAGGAGTTGGAGAAACGTATCGGTCAATATGAAAAGGATATTGCAGCGTTAGAACAAAGTCGTAAGGAGATTCTCAACCGTGCCAAGGCACAGGCAGAGGAGATTATCAAGGAGAGTAATCGACGTATAGAAAACGCTATCCGTGAAATCAGAGAGAAGCAGGCTGAGAAGGAAGAAACCAAGCGTATTCGTCAGGAATTAGCTGCTTACGAAGCGGGATTGACGGATGCAGGAAAGAATGATAAGAGCGATACGTCTAATAAGAAGAAACTTAAGAGTGGCGGATTGCTCTCTGATGACGATTTCCAAAAGAAGGTTGACAAGATTAAGAGTCGTAAGGAACGCCACGAACAGCATCTGAAAGAAAAAGCAAGTAAGCAGCAAGCAGCTGCTGAAGCATTGAAGAATGCCGTACGTAAACAGCAAGGAGGTGGACTCGTTATGGCTGGTGATTCTGTACGTATAAAGGGTCTAACGTCTGTTGGTAAGGTGGAATCTATTGAAGGAAAACAGGCAACTGTTATCTTTGGTGGTATGAGAACAAAGATGGCTATTAGTCGTTTGGAGCATGTTGATGCGGCAACTATTCAGTCAGAACAGAAGCAATTCCAAGCTTATAACTATAGTCGTGAGACTCGTGAAACCATTGATAAGCATCGTAACCAGTTCCGACAAGAGTTGGATGTACGTGGTATGAGGGCTGATGAAGCCTTAAATCAGGTGCAATACTTTATTGATGATGCTATTCTTGTTGGGGCAAGTCAGGTGCGTATTCTTCACGGTAAAGGCAATGGTATACTTCGTCAGCTAATCCGACAGTATCTTGGCAGTGTTCCTAATGTTACAAACTATCGCGATGAACATGTACAGTTTGGCGGTGCAGGTATCACGGTTGTGGAACTATAAGTTAGTTGACAAGTTTACAAGTAAACAAGTTTACGAGTTATTTCTTTTATAAGAAGACAGATAAAGAATATAGGCAATAAATTGAAAGAGTAAGCGTTAGAATATTAATATGAACTACCTAAGGCTTTTACATATACTTCGCAAACAGCGACAGAATCTTCTGTTAGCTGTTGGTGTCACGTTGATGCTGACGTCATGCGGTATAGATAGAAATATTAAGAAAGGCGAAAAACACCTTTTCTTGGGCGAATATTATGACGCTGCGAACCAATTTAAAACAGCTTATCAACGTACTTCGCCTAAGGATAGACGCCAACGTGGAGAGCTTTCTTTGAAGATGGCTGAGTGTTATGAGCGTATTTCGTCCTCTCAACGGGCAATATCAGCTTATAGAAATGTTATCCGCTATAAGCTGGATAATGGTGAGACGCATAAGCGTTTGGCTGATAATCTAATGAAGGAAGGTAGTTATGCGGAGGCTGTTAAGGAGTATCGCATTGCGCTTGATTCAATGCCCAACAATCAATTGATAGCTCAAGAGCTTCAGGCTGCATCAATAGCTGCAAGCGTAAAAGAGCGTGGTTCAAAGTATATTGTGAAGCGTATGGACGTGTTTAACTCACGTCGACAGGATTATTCGCCAATGCTTTTTGGTGATAAATACGAACAGCTTTACTTTACTTCTACACGAAATGAAGCCAAAGGTGACGAATTGAGCGGTATTACTGGTGCAAAGGCTGGTGACATCTTCCTTAGTGAAAAGGATGATAAAGGCAAATGGAGTACACCGAAGGCTATAGAGTCTGCATTGAATACAGAGGCTGATGAGGGTACACCTGCTTTTTCTGTCGATGGGAGGGAAATGTATATTACACAGTGTTTGACCGATCCAAGCAATCCTCGCTATGCTCAAATTTCAGTAAGTAATCGCTCTGATGCAGCTTGGGGAAAGGCTAATAAGTTGGAAATTAGTCGTGATACGCTATCGAGTTTTGCACATCCTGCCGTCTCACCAGATGGTAATTGGCTTTATTTTACCAGTGATATGCCTGGTGGAAAAGGTGGTCTTGATATCTGGCGTGTACGTCTGACAGGCGGTACAACGGGAGGTGTTGAGAACCTCGGAGAGCCTATCAATACCCAAGGAGATGAAGAATTCCCTACTTTCCGACCTAACGGTGACCTTTATTTCTCAAGTAATGGACATGGTGGTTTGGGTGGTCTTGATATCTTTATAGCTAAGGTTGGCAACGATCGTCGCTACCACTTGGAACATCCTGGATACCCTCTTAACTCACAAGGTGACGACTTTGGTATGACTTTCGAGGGCATTCATGATCGCGGTTTCTTCTCCTCAAACCGTGGTGATGGTCGAGGTTGGGATCATATCTATAGCTTTGAACTCCCTGAAATCATTCAGACTGTGAAGGGATGGGTCTATGAAATGGATGGTTACGAGTTGCCGGCAGCACAGATATTTATGGTTGGTGATGATGGAACTAACAAGAAGTTAGCTGTCAAAGGAGATGGTTCTTTCGAACAAGAGATAAAGCCTGGCGTTAATTATATCTTCCTTGCAACCTGCAATGGCTACTTAAATCATAAGGAGGAGATTAAGGTTGGGAATGTAGATGATTCTAAAGTATATACCCTTCAGTTTGCTTTAGCAGGAATCAACGTACCTATATTGATAGACAATATCTTCTATGACTTTGATAAAGCGACACTTCGACCAGAATCAGAGAAGGCTTTGGACGCTCTTGTCAATCTTCTCAAAGAGAATCCTAACGTAACAATAGAACTCTCGGCTCACACCGATTACCTTGGTTCTGCTGATTATAATAAACGTCTTTCACAACGACGTGCAGATGCCGTAGTGGCTTATCTCACTGCACATGGCATTGTTCGCGACCGTCTTACACCTGTTGGATATGGTAAAGAACGTCCAAAGAAGATTCGTAAGAAGGTTACAGAGAAGTACCCTTGGCTAAAGGAAAACGATGTTCTCACTGAAGATTTCATCAAGAAACTCGATAAGGAGAAGCAAGAAATAGCCAATCAATTGAACCGCCGTACTGAGTTTACAGTGCTTCGAACCACATATGGTATGTTTGATGAGAAGGGAAACCTTAAGCAACAGCCAAAACCAAAGAAAAAAGAAAGTCTTGATGACGATGGAATGATTATCATTAACATTCCCTAAACATATGATAAAAGATAAGAGCCGACAATGTCAGGCAGCACAATCTCCTTGTTCTTTAGACCTAAATGGGCAAGAAATAAGGACTATAGAAGAAGTTGAAGAAAGACTTCCTCTTGCTTTTACTGATTATACTCGTAGTCTTTTTGGTGATAAACTTTATCATACATTCCTAAAAGGATTGGGAGAAACAGCACCGGTGAGTATACGTCTTAATCCCTTTAAGTTGGCAGAAACGACTCATAAAGTTAATCCAGAGTTGAATCCTCAGCCTATTCCTTGGTGTAAGGAAGGCTATTGGTTGGATACAAGACCTAACTTTACGTTTGATCCACTACTTCATGCTGGGGTTTATTATGTGCAAGAAGCATCATCTATGTTTCTATCTCATGTATTACAACACATGGTAAAACAGCCAGTTATGGCACTCGATCTCTGTGCTGCACCAGGTGGTAAAACAACTTGTGCACGTGCATCCTTACCTGCAGGTTCCTTCCTTTTCTCTAACGAACCGATAAGGAAACGTGCACAAATATTAGCAGAGAACGTTCAAAAGTTTGGTCATGAGGGTGTCGCTGTTACGAACAATTACCCTCGTGATTACAAAAAGACAAAGCTTGGGTTTGATGTTATTATAGCCGATGTACCCTGCTCTGGTGAAGGAATGTTTCGTAAAGATCCACAATCAATAGAGGAATGGAGTCTACAGAATGTAGAGAACTGTTGGCAACTTCAGCGTAGTATTATTGCTGATATATGGGACAACTTAAAGCCTGGAGGTATTCTTATTTATTCAACTTGCACCTTTAATGCGCATGAAGATGAAGAGAATATTGCGTGGATTCTCAACGAATACGATGCTGAACTCCTCTCTGTGCCTACAGAAGAGGCATGGAATATAACAGGTTCACTCATTGATAACCCACTTAAAGACGGTCGGGAATTTCCAGTTTATCGCTTCATTCCTGGTAAGACACGTGGAGAAGGTATCTTTATGGCTATCATTCGTAAGCATGGAGAGAACAAGACGTTTATCAATAAGACAACTATTGATGTTGATAAAGCTATTGTAGAAGCTCGTAAACGTCTTCGTATTCTCTCGCATGGAGTAAAAGATGGAATGCAAAAAGGGAAGAATGTTATCCCTGACCATACGTTAGCACTCTCCTTTTCAACTGATAAATCGGCCTATCCTAATGTAGAGGTTGATTATCAAACAGCTATCGCTTATCTTCGTCATGAGGCTATTGTACTATCTTCTGATACTCCACGTGGTATCATTCTGCTTACTTATAAAGGGTATCCGATAGGCTTTGCAAAGAATCTCGGAAACCGTGCGAACAATCTTTATCCACAAGAATGGCGCATAAAGAGTACACATATACCAGACGAGCCTTTGGTTCTTTTATAATATAAATGCAGACAAGAAAAATATAGAAAACAATATATCCCTATAATATCTTAGAAATAAACGAACAATTATGCAACAATATTTAAACCTCCTCAATCGCATCCTCACAGAAGGAACACAGAAAGGTGATAGAACCGGAACAGGAACTTTATCCATTTTTGGACATCAGATGCGCTTTGACTTGCGCGATGGTTTTCCACTGTTGACAACTAAAAAGCTTCATCTGAAGAGTATTATTTATGAATTACTTTGGTTCTTACGTGGTGATACGAATGTGCGCTACCTACAAGAGCATGGTGTAAGGATTTGGAATGAGTGGGCTGATGAGAATGGTGAACTTGGTCCGGTCTATGGTCATCAGTGGCGTTCATGGCCTGATTACAAGGGAGGTACAATCGATCAAATTAAGAATGTGGTGGATATGATCAAGCATAATCCTGACTCACGTCGTATGTTGGTCACAGCATGGAATCCTGCTGAGGTGGAAGATATGGCTCTCCCACCCTGCCACTGTCTCTTCCAATTCTATGTTGCAGAAGGTAGACTATCGCTCCAACTTTATCAGCGTTCGGCAGATAGTTTCCTCGGTGTCCCTTTTAACATTGCATCATATGCTCTCCTTTTGCAAATGATTGCACAGGTAACAGGTCTTGAGGCTGGTGAGTTTATCCATACAACAGGTGATACACATCTCTATCTAAACCATCTTGAACAGGCTAAACTCCAGCTTACTCGTGAGCCACGTCCACTGCCAAAGATGAAGATTAATCCTGATGTAAAGGATATCTTTGATTTTAAGTATGAAGACTTTGAACTGATTGGTTACGATCCGTTGCCACACATTCCGGGAGTTGTTGCAGTGTAAAGGAAGCCTCCCCCAACCCCTCCGAAAGGAGGGGAGTGCAAATAGAAAGTAGTTGGAGTATGAAAAATAATCAATTCTCTCAACTTCTAAAATAGTATATTAAATTAGTCAAGAACTTTAAATCCTTCACCAAATTGATTGCTAAATCAGTACTCCTCTCCTTTGGAGGGGTTGGGGGAGGTCCAAAAAAACCATTATGGAAATAAATATCATTGCTGCAGTAGCAGCCAATCGTGCCATTGGTTATCAGAATGATATGGTCTATTTCATTAGAGAAGACCTTAAGCGTTTTAAGCAACTAACAACAGGACATACTGTTATCATGGGGCGTAAGACCTTCCATTCATTACCAAAAGGTGCTCTGCCTAATCGTAGAAACATTGTACTCAGTAGAACGGAAACAGACTTCCCTAACTGCGATGTTTATTCTTCACTTGAAGAAGCGCTTAAACATATTGGGGCAGAAGAAAAGGCATTTATCATTGGTGGAGCAAGTCTTTATAAAGAGGCGCTTACTATAGCAGACCATCTCTACCTTACAGAGATAGCTGCTACTCCTCCACAAGCAGATGTTTTCTTCCCAGAATATAATGATGATACGTGGGTTGTAGAATCATGTGAGGAACGTCCTGCTGCTGACGATAATCCTGCATATGCGTTTGTAAACTATGTGAGGAAATAATCTTCACTCCAAACTTCTGTCCTCCAGAGAGGAGAATAACAAGTATTGAGTTGTATAGTAACATAACTAAATATACAAGATAACTCGTTTTTAAAAGCTCCTAACATAGGAGCTTTTTGTATAAAGGTTTGTTTCCATCTTACTTTTTGTCTGATATTTTCCATAGTTGTAATTCTAATACATACTCTTTTAGCTTCTAAAAGATGCCTAATTGGCTTTCAATAGATGCCCTTTTGACCTCTAACTAACGCCCTTTTGAAGCCTTACTAAGCACCTTTTAAAATGCAAGTTTATAACTATCTGTATTGCTGTAAGTTACAAACGCATAAGAAAGAGGTGTTTTTTGATTAAAAAACATTCTGTACTTTGATATTTTTGTAAAGTCTTTTTGTTTGCTTATAGTTGTTTAAAAGTACATTTCTGATGCTCTACAGCCTTCTACCAAATAGTAATATTCAATGTGTTTGATATTAAAGAATATGTGTACTTACCATTAACACTACATGTGTTAGGCATCAACACCATATGTGTTAAGCATTAGCACCATATGTGTTAAGCATCAGCACCATATGTGTTAAGCATCAGCACCATATGTGTTAAGCATCAGCACTATATGTGTCTGGCATAAACACGTAAATAAAAATTGATGTTAGAGCATATTATAGTTACCATCTTAAGGAATAATAAGACCTAATTAAAACTATTCAGCCCTGCTAATCAGATTAGCAGGGCTGAATAGTTGAAAATCAAAAAGATTAGAATGGCAAACCAATCGCTAAGTGGAAGGCTTGTGCATCCTTAAATTTTGATATGTTATAGAAACCAGTCTTGCCTGTTTCATAAGGTACGTGTAAGCCAAGTCCCCAATCAAGACGAATCATAAAATAGCCAATATCATAGCGCAAACCAACTCCCGTACCGAGTGCCATTTCATTTAATATATTCTTAAACTTGAAATGTCCTTCTGGTCGACCATCATCATAGTGCATTGTCCATACATTACCAGCATCGAGGAAAACGGCACCATAGAGGGAGCCCATAAGGTGAGGACGATACTCAAGGTTGAACTGTATTTTGATATCACCTGTCTGTTCTACGTATGAGCGTCGACGCTGCGTTGAGCGATAACGTCCTGGACCAATCTGGCGGGCATTAAACGCACGGATGCTATTGGCTCCACCTACATAAAACTGTTCTGTATAAGGTGCAAATCTACTGTTGCCATACGCCCATAATGTTCCTAAATTGACGTGGGCTGCAATGCCACTCTTCTCTCCAAGACTCCATACTTTTGTAAGATTAGCATCAATCTTCACAAATTGTGCAAATGGATTCTTAAAGAGTTTCTTGTCTTTTTCGCTCCAACGTCTACCAAAGGCAGCGTAACCTGCAGACAAGATGTTTGAAGCTTCACTAACCGTTGTCCATATTTTAATCGGACTCTTATAACGTGCTGGGCTCATAAACGTATGTTGGAACATCATCTTTGGAATGAACTGGTCTGCCAATGATACCTCAAGATAAGGAACACTATCAATCAATTCAAGATAACGGTCAGTCACGTTATGCATATACTCATAAGTCAGTGTCAAAGGAGAGAACGAATAGCTATTACGCTCGTTTGGCTGCCACTGGTATGTTAACTCGCCTGACACAACATGACGCTTGAAATACTTAGAACGGTTCAACACATCAACAGAAGCTTTAAGGGTCGTTGATGGTGTTGTATAATAGATGCGTGGTCCCTTAGGGATATATACAAGTCCCTTCTCTGCAGCTTCAGCACTCTTTCTCTCTTCGCGTTCCCAACGCTTTCGTGGTGGTGTAACGAATGGATTAACAAGGCGAGGAAACTGTAAACTGGTCTCAGCACCATACTCATAATTATTCAGTCCAAGGCGATCACGGCCGTCATCATCACTACTTGCCGACCATTCATAAGAACCATGTATGCGTAAATTAAGTTTCTCACCACCACGGAATGCATTACGTTTTGTCAGACCAATAATAGCCTCTGGACCATATCTACCACTTGTTTTCCCCTTTCCATAAGCCTCAATATAGAAGTCATAAGGCTTATCAAAAATGCAATTAATGGTCATGTCTAAGATATTACATGAATCAGTGCTATCACGTGGAGTGAAAGTAAAGTTCGTAGCAGAGAATAATCCGCTACCATTCAGCTGTTGCTGGCTTTTTTCAAATAGTTCGTTATTATACACAGTACCCGGCCATATCTTTAAATCATTAGCTATGGCGCGTAGACGGAGTGGCATGTGCGAACCGTTGTAATTCACAATGACATCACGGAAACGCTTGTGCTGAGTAAGAGAATCTATGAACTGACGCTGTAGGTTGATGTTAATGGTTCCTATTGTCCATTTTCTCAATACTTTATCACTTACTGAATCCGCCATCTGCAGACGAATAGAAGCCAAGCCATAAGCCTTCGTTGTGTCAGCAAGATAACTCGCATCGTTATTCTGATAATAATAATAACCATTATTACGGAACAAATCAGTTATTCGCTTGCGTTCTTGTTCAAGTGTTGCTACATCAAAAGCATCTCCCTTGCGGATAATTGCTTTATCAAGATTGGTTCTTATCAAACTATCTGCTGAAGGTGGAAAGTTGGTGTATTGTACGCTATCGAGCAACCACAGACGTCCCATATCAACAGCATACTGTAGTCGCATCTTCTTTGGATTACTCTGTGCAAGCTTTTCATAGCTTATCTTTCCGTTGAAATAACCACGTTTGCGTAAGAGATTTTCACCAACCGTTACGCGCAAATCAGGTGTTGTTGAACTCATTAATACTGGTGAAGAGCCAAATGCACGTACTAACCAACGACTGAGTCCGGTTGTATCTTGTGAGAAAGCATTCCATATCCATAACCCGATAGGGAAAGGAGAACGCACACTGGGGCTACCCAACCAAGCGGCATTAGGCTTAGTTGCTAACACAAGATCCAACTCTTCTTTCACATCATTGAAGTGTTGATTTTCTTTGTAATTACTGTATTTTGTCGGCTCCATACCTGTATATAGGTGTTCACCATCAGGGATTGCTGAAGTCGTACTACAGGCAACAAGTATGAATAAGAATGCCATAAAAGCAAATAGTTCTATGACTCCTTTTCCACCTGTTGTTCTAATATATTTATTTCTTTTTGTCATTTACAAAGTTTATTAATGTATCTCGTTTAGGCTTCTCAGTCTGTGGTGCTACTACTGGATTATCTTCTTTAGAGCGGAATATATCCTTGAAATGACGTAACTTACGACGCCACATGAAGCCAGCACCAAACTCACTCAAGTTACCTTCTAACCAATCGTATGCCTCACGCTCATAGTAGAGTTTCAAATACTTGGTTTCTTTTTGGTTTAGGCGATATTCAAGCGAGAAGTTATCGAAGTAAGCACCATTATCTTCAGAGAACTGTGAACCTGTTGAAACTCGTCCACCCATAATGATACGTAGGCGATTATTCCACAGACGTTTTGAGAACTTGAAGGTATAGTCGGTGTGTAAGTTACCATTCACATCGGCAGCACTTTCCATATTGGCAGTCAAGTCGAGTCCCATAGAGTTAAGGGCTTTACCCGTAATAGAGTTGACTTGTGTCTGTAGGAAGCCCGCTAATGCACCACTCATGGCAGTATTAGCACTTGCTGAGTTATCACCATCGAAGTACATACCTGATGCCAACATTGTAACGGCAAGCTTTGAGCGTTCCTCAACACTCTTCGTATTAAGGATATTCTGCATCTCTTGGTCGTCTGGAGCAGTTATAATAAATTCCACACCAGGTTTAGGGAACTGCTTGGTAAGGCTTACACCACACTCAAAATCAACAATCCTACCTTCACCCGAACCATTCGAAACACTTGTTCTGACTTCTTCCGTTGCGGTAATTTTCAGTGTTGGTTTCATCGGATCACCCGTAAATTCAAGATAACTTCCGTCTTTAATGTTGAAAGTACGAAGTGGAATAACTGGCAGAGAGTATTTCATCTTACCATCACTCAACGTATATCTACCTCGAACCTGCACACCATTGGTTGGGTCATAATTAAGAAGTAGATTGCCACCACCTACAAAATCGACATAATTAGACTGATCTGCATTCAACGCACATAATACATGTGCCTGCTCATCAATATCTACATTAAGCCCCATTGTAAAGCCTGTAATATCTGGACGTTTGACAACATTAACCGTAGAATCATTGAAGTTGGTGAACTGAACGAGGTCTTTCAAATCGTCATCAGTAGATAATGTACCATCGCGTACTACGTATGTGACATCTGTACTACCTAAGACATCAAGATTTCCAACTAACTGTAAGTTGTTTAAAAGGCCGTTTATTCGTCCTGTAAAGTCAACGAAAGCCTTTCCATAAACTTCTGAACGAGGATTCTTCTTTGCATTAATGATTTGGAAGTTTTTAGCCCTCAGTTGTGCATCAAGCTGCATCTTATTAAGATTAGAGAAGTCTAAGTAGCCCGATATGTCGAGTGGTGAACCATTACTTGCAAAGAGTTCGAAGTTCTCAAACTGAATATGGCTATTGTGTATTTGAACAGGATCATCCGCAAAGCGCATCCTTATGCCGTAAGGTGCACTCACCAAATAAGTTGAATCAAGATAAATCTCACCATTGAAGTCTAAGTTCTTAAGTGGACCCTTTACCGTTAGGGTTCCTTCTCCTACTCCATCGAGTCCTACAATTTGGTCAGGAACGAAGCCATTGACGTAATTCAGTGGGAAACGGTTCATCTCTAAGGTTGCATCAAGTTCTCCAGCCCCCTCATTATTATAGATACCCGAAAGTGAACCGACTTCCTTTCCGTTTTGTGTTATTATACCATCAACATAGTGAGTACCATCTCCCTTAGGCATATAAACAAACTGTGTGCCCACATCTCCCATAGGACTATTCTCATAAACAAGCTTCTTAATAGTCATATCGCTTGATATCGTGAGTTCCTTTTCAGTCTGAACAAGGTGATAGTCACCGTCCAACATACCCGACAACTTCGGTGCAAATGGTAAGATTTCAAACAAACTGCCTAACTCAAAGTGGTTCATTGAGAGTGTAACATTTTGTAATGAAGTAGGATCATTATCTTCTGTTGATACGAGCATACCAGTTCCGTCAGCTGCTTCCAGACGAAGATTGGCAGATAGACGACGGTCACGTCCAATGTAGATATAGTTGGAATCATTGACAGCAAATGACTTATAACCTAAGATAGATTGAGGAGAAGTAATTGAAAGTTCTATTCCCCTACCCTTCATAGCAGCCTTCATCGCTAAGTCGAAACCAGTCTTACCCTTATTATCAAGGATGGTTGCATGTGTCTTCAAACCATGTTCGTAGAGCGCACCCTGCAAAGATCCATGATAAGGATATGTATTATTAGGGTTATTTATTACAGATAGCGTATAGTTCAACTGTCCATCAATACTGTTAAGGTCAGCCCTAATACTATCGAGAAGAATATCATTATATACCAAAGAATCAATACTAATTCTTCCATCGAGTCCCTTTGTTGGTGATGATGTCAGGTTAATATCTGCCTGACTAAAGGCATATCCATCTCGTGCTAACAAGTTAGAGAATAAGTTATCACGTCCACTGCGGAGCGTAAAGTGTCCTGTTGGTAACTGACGGAGTATAGCAGACTGATCTATACGACGATTAGTCAATTGCTCACGTACAGTCTTATAGATTCGCTTTCCACTTTCTGCCAATTGGTTGACACTACTATTAAAAGCTGTACTGAGATGGAAGTCTCCACCATTCAGAACTGCATGCACTGTATCACGACGACTCATAAGGTCGACATTCACATCACCTGGAGTATAGGTACGGTCTTTTTCGGTAACACGAAGATTGCCAATCAAACCACGAACATTCAAATTATCTTTGCCAGACATTGCAAACGAGGTGTTAGTAGAGAAACTACTTGTCATCGCTTTGTCTACAATTCCTAATTGGTAAAGGTCTACACGTGGGAAAACACCATTTATTGAACCTTCAATTTGATTACCACGCATGGTTGCATCAAGATTGAAATTACCTTCAGCTAATGGTAAACGCTCTCCCTTACGTTGTTCGCTTAGTAATAAATTACCCACATTTCCACTTACAGCATAGTACTTCTTCATATCTGAACGAAGCGTAATGTCTGTATTAGCAGATGTTATATAATGCTTATCTATAAATCCAAAAGCCTGCAAATCTGCTTCTGATAGATTTCCTTTTATGTGAGTGTCAAGGCTACCAGGGCGTACATCAGCTCGCACATCAAAGTTTCCAGCTGCTAAAAGTCTACTTTTCTTTCGTCCTTCTTGCAGAAGGCGGAACGAACGAAGTGGACCACTGACATGATGAATGTTCTTCATATCAGAGTGTATATCAACATCAGCCCATGTAGAAACTACATATCTTTGATTCATTACGCCCATGGCGTGCAAGTCAACTCGACGTAACCAACCACGTAGATGACCATCCACAAGTTTTGTATTAACTCTGCCTTTATAAGTGAAGTCGCCACCTATCATTCGGTTCGTACTCTTTACATGAGCCGAAAGTTGCTCTCCATGTTTTGAAATGTCTCCATTCAAGCCATCCAATACGTAGTTACCATATTTGAAACTACGAATACGAAGGCTGAGATTGGTTGATGATTTTGGATTTAAGAAGTCTGTGCCTCGTCCTTGCGTCTTTATTGTTCCGGAGAAAGCTGATAAACCCATATTGGGTAAGAAACGATGAACAGGGAATGAAGTCGCATCTGCTGTAATACGATATAGTTCTGTTGCTGTATTATAAGCACCATTCAATCGAATACGTCCGCCACCTTGTGTCGACTGTATGCTACCTGTGTACAGCGTTTTACGCACATGAATATCACCATTTATACCTACTCCATGTGGGAAAGCTATTGTCTTGCGCACATCACGTGGTAATAATTTAGAAACAAAACCAAGATTACTTGCTGTTCCTTTAAGCTTTAAGTCACTGCGAAGATGACCAGCTCCAGACATCATATCAGCTATCCATCCTGTTCCTGTAAGGTCAAAATAGCCTGGCATAGCTAAACGAAGCTGTTTAAAAGCTGCTGAACGAAGATTTCCATCCAGTTGACCCTTTATGATGATACTTTGATTAGGAATAGCCTGATAAATATTCTTTGGTACGGAGGTTAGGAACGGGTGCAAATCTTCCAGACGTAGAAAACCATCTAACTGAGTAGATATCTGCCCAGGATTCTTATCAGCAAAGGCATTCATGTCCATCATAAACCGTCCAGAAAGCTCAGTGTTAGGTAGTCGGAAATACAAATCAGGTAGATTGATACTTGTAGAATCCATAGAAAATGGTCCACGGAAATCCTTTACTATCAGTCCACTCTTTTCCTTCATATTAGCTGTACGAACACGTAATCGAATCTTTGGAGCAGCATATAGGAAGGAATCTATACCCAGAATAACATCTTGCATGGCTATATGTGCTGCATCAAAACCTGTCTTTGCATGGCGTACATAGTTTTGATCATAACTAAAATCACCGCCTTGCCAATCTACGTTTGCAACCTTGTATATGTTGTCATGTAATAGAAGTTCAGCTCCATTAGCTACTGCTTTCTTGAAGTTTGCGTGAACACTCATTGTGTCGCCAGGCATATGGAGGCGAAAATCCGTTTTTGTAAGATTAAGTTTATCTATATTGATACGCCAAAGTGGTTTCTGTTTGTTTGGATCTTCGGGTACAGTATCTCCCAATGCAATATCTACCCATCCCCCTTCTATATCTGCTTTGTTAACACGAACAGAATCACCAACAAGGTTAACTGCATGGCTAACAATATGCAAGCGTTGCAAATCACCACGAATACGTAGGTCACCAATAAAGTTGACGGTATTTGCTTTGAGTTTTGTAAATGTTAATTCGTTTACTTCTACCCTACTTTTAAGCAATGGCAATAGGTCTACATTAGCCACCAAGCGATGTACATCTGCCACCGTATCTTTCTTATTTGGGATAGAATCATTCGGGCGAAGCATCTTTAGACCATCTAACTGAAGGTCTAAAGGAAAAGATAGATTGACCCTATCGATGCTTACCTCCATTCCAGTCTTGTCTGAAACATAGGCCGCCACATGCTTTACAGCCCAATTTTGAACGGGTGGACAATATAGTAAAGCTACGAGGATAAGAAACAGAATGACAGGTGTTGCTACAATTGCAACCAGCCATTTCAAGCTCCTATTCATATTTAAAATGTTAGTCATTAACAACTTTCTCGAGAAAATATCCTTAATAAGTAGGATTAATACGTTAGTAAACTCATATAATTACCTGCAAAGTAACACAAAAAAAATGGAATAGAAGAGTTTAAAAAGGTAAAAAAACAAAAAGTGTAAAGAGATAAAATAGGGTTTATTTATAAAGTACCTAAATGATTGTTGCATTGCTTTATTCGAAGAGTTGATAATAACTAATACACTAAAACATAGTTATGGCATACTTTTAATCTACTAATTTTTCTTTTTGCTCCATAAAAACAATTCTTCTAAACCCTTCAAAAAATTGCCGATGTGACTATGAAAAAACATTACATAATTTTGTATAAGCAACTTAAAGTAAAGACAAAAAAGATATTTAAAAGGTGGTCTTGTAACTAACAAGTTTTCAAGTAGTTATAAGGATGAATTTTAAAAGGTGCTTAATTAGCCTTCAAAAGGGCGTTAGTAAGACCCCAATAGGGCATCTATTACAAGCCAATTAGGCATCTTTTAGAAGCTAAAAGGACATGTTTTGATTTTAATGAGTGCAAAATAGTTTACAATAACAAGTTAATAAAATACTTTTTATTCGATTATTTTTATTAGCTCAATTACTCTAATATGTCCAATTAGCCTAATATGCCTAATTAGCCAAATAATCTCCAAAAACTTATTCAAATGATAGTTTCTTCAGTCGGGTACGTAGTTCTTCTGCTTGCCCTTTTCTAATAGAGAGAACAACTTCGCAAGTATTGTCAAATACTTGATTAATAATGCGAGGATTCATTTCCTTAATGATTCGCATAACATCATTCATCATCGGATAAGTAAATGTATATTTCACTTCCTCTTCAATGAATTTTTCTTCTATCTCGCTATTTGATAATGCATCTGCTGCAGCCTCACGGTAGGCAACAATCAAACCACCAGTACCGAGGTTTATACCTCCATAATACCGAATAACACAAATGAGTGTATTTGTTAATCCATAACTGTCAATCTGTCCAAGAATAGGCTTACCTGCTGTTGAAGACGGTTCACCATCATCATTTGCTCGGAATTCAGTACCATCAAAACCTACTCTATAAGCATAGCAGCAATGGCGAGCATCATAATACTTCTTTCGATATTCTTTTACTATCTCTAACGCCTCTTCGACAGAATCAACATGATGCGCAAAAGCGAGGAACTTACTCCGCTTTTCAGAGTAATATCCCTCGCTAATCGCTTTCTCTTTTATTGTCTTATATTTATCGCTATCCATTCATTAAATGTTAATCTTGTATCAATCCAGCTTATGGATGACAAGACCAGAACGAAGTTTTGGTTCAAACCATGTAGCCTTAGGTGGCATAATCTTTCCACTATCAGCAATATCCATAATCTGCTGCATTGATACAGGATAGAGTGCCAACGCCCAACGCATTTCACCACTATCAACACGACGCTTCAGTTCTCCAAGACCACGCAGACCACCAACGAAATCAATACGTTTGTCTGAACGGAGGTCTTTAATGCCCATTAGTTCGTCTAAAATCAGTCGACTTGAGATGTCAACATCAAGAACACCAATAGGGTCATTATCATCGTATGTACCAGGTTTAGCAACCAAGCTATACCAGTTGCCGTCGAGATACATAGAGAATTCATGCAACTTTGTTGGGCGATATTCATCTTGTCCTTTCAACTCAACAGTAAAGTTCTTCTCCAAAGCTTTTAAGAACTCAGCAACTTCCATGCCATTTAAATCCTTGATAACACGATTATAGTCAAGAATCGTTAATTGACTTGCCTGGAAGCATACTGCCATAAAGTAGTTATACTCCTCGTCACCCTTATGATTTTCGTTGTTCTTAGCCTTCTCTGCACCTACTAAAGCTGCTGCAGCAGAACGATGGTGTCCATCTGCAATATAAAGACTTGGCATCTTCTTAAACTCTTCAGTTATAGTCTTGATGTCAGCTTCATCTGTAATAACCCAGAACTGATGTCTGAAACCATCATCAGGTGCAACAAAATCATATTCAGGTTTTGTTGCAGCATATCGAGCCAACAAAGTATCAAGTACCTGATTATCAGGATAAGCAAAGAACACTGGTTCAACATTAGCATTACAAATGCGAACATGTTTCATACGGTCTTCTTCCTTATCTCTACGCGTTAACTCATGCTTCTTAATATTACCTGTCAGATAATCATCAACATATGCTCCAACAACAAGACCATATTGAGTCTTGCCATTCATAGTTTGTGCATAGATATAGTAATGCTCCTTATCGTCTTGGACTAACCAACCTTCATCTTGGAACTTCTGGAATTGTTCAACAGCACTATTATAAGCTCTTGGATCATATTCACTTGTGCCAACTTCAAAGTTGATTTCTGGTTTGATGATATGATATAAACTCTTCTCGTTGTCACCAGCTTCTGCACGAGCTTCTTCAGAATCCAAAACATCGTATGGACGACTTGCAACAGACTCAACCAAGTCCTTTGGAGGGCGGATACCTTTAAAAGGTTTTATTACTGCCATAGTGTTAGTTTTTAAATAAAAATAAAAGGATTAAAAGTCACAACCTCACTTAGTAGATTAAGACAATCAACCCTTATGTATTAGAAAGTTATTTATTTACTTGGAATTTAGTATCACCTGTAGCAAAGAAAGCATTAATCTGCTTTGCTGCAGCAATACCAGCATTATTATTAGCTTCAGCTGTCTGTGCACCCATCTTCTTAGGAGTAGAGAAATAACGTCCTTCAAATTTCTTGAATTCAGCATCAGCATCAGGCATAATATCAGTCACAAACTTCAAGTCTTCACGCTCAGCCATCAACTTCAGAAGTTCCTCCTCATTGATAACTTCCTTGCGGGCAGTATTAATGAGAATACCCTTCTTTGGAAGAAGATTGACTAAACGATAATCAATACTCTTAACGGTCTGTGGAGTTGCAGGGATATGGAGTGACAAAACGTCACAAGTCTGGAATAATTCATCTTGTGTCTTACAAGCATGAACACCCGCTGCTTCAATAGCCTCTGCTGGGCAGAATGCATCGTATGCGTACACTTCCATACCAAAGCCTTTGGCGATACGAGCTACATTACGACCAACATTACCGAAAGCAAGAATACCAATTTTCTTGCCCATCAATTCGGTGCCTGCCTTGCCATTATAGAAACTACGTACAGCATATACCAACAAACCAAATACAAGTTCAGCAACAGCATTAGAGTTCTGTCCAGGAGTATTTTCTACAACAACATTCTTCTCCTTTGCATAGGCTGTATCAATAGAGTCATAACCAGCACCTGCACGAACAACTATCTTCAACTGTTTAGCTGCGTCAAGTACTTCTGGTGTAACTTTATCAGAGCGTACAATCATTGCATCAGCATCTTTTACTGCTTCAAGCAATTCAGCTTTCTCTGTATATTTTTCAAGCAGAACAACCTCATGTCCTGCATTCTTAAGTTCTGTTGTAATACCTTGCACTGCAGATGGTGCAAATGGTTTTTCAGTTGCAATTAAAACTTTCATAGCCTTAATGTTTGGGTTAGATATAGTAAAGTTATCGTTTAGACTCAGCAGGTGGCATGTACACCACTGCTAAGTCTAATCTTTATATATTTAGTGTTTAGCTTCAAACTCCTTCATTGTTTCAACAAGGGCCTTGCAGCCTTCAACTGTCATTGCGTTGTAGCAGCTTGCACGGAAACCACCAACATCGCGGTGTCCCTTGATACCAACCATTCCTCTTTCAGTAGCGAACTTAAAGAACTCATCTTGCAATTCTGCATACTCATCGTTGAGAACGAAGCAGATGTTCATGTAAGAGCGATCTTCCTCACATTTAACTGTGCCACGGAACAACTTATTGCGATCGATTTCACCGTAAACAATATCAGCACGCTCCTTAGCAAGTTTCTCCATTGCTTCTACACCACCATTTGCTTTAATCCAACGAAGGTTCTCTAAAGCTGTATAGATAGGTACTACAGGAGGAGTATTGAACATAGACCCCTTCTTGATATGTGTACGATAATCCAACATTGTTGGGATTTCACGTTGTACACGACCAAGAACTTCATCCTTAATAATGATGAATGTCACACCCGCCATAGAAAGATTCTTCTGTGCACCACCATAGATGCAGTCGTACTTAGAAACATCAACTGGACGGCTAAAGATATCTGAAGACATATCACCAATCAAACGAACTGGTACATCTAAATCTTTGTGATATTCAGTACCATAAATTGTGTTATTGGTAGTGATGTGCAAATAATCCAAGTCTGTAGGAACATCGAAGTTCTTTGGAAGATATGTATAGTTTTCATCTGCAGATGAAGCAACTTCAACAACATCTCCAAACAACTTAGCTTCCTTCATGGCCTTCTTTGCCCAAACACCAGTATTCAAATAACCAGCCTTCTTTACCAAGAAGTTGAAAGGAATCATGCAGAACTCAAGTGATGCACCACCACCCAAGAAAAGCACTGAATAGCCCTCTGGGACATTTAACACTTCCTTTACTAAAGCCATAGCTTCGTCCATTACTGGCTGGAAATCCTTTGAACGATGGCTGATTTCTGCAATTGAGAGACCAATTCCATTAAAATCTAAAATGGCATTTGCCGTCTTTTCGATTACTTCACGTGGAAGGATACATGGACCTGCACCAAAATTGTACTTTTTCATCTCGATTGTTTAGTTTAAGTTTGACTTATGTTTTGTAGTTATTATCAGTATTAAATATTGTAATAGGTTTTTATGGTCTACGATGCGAAGATACGCTTTTATTTTTATACTTCCAAATAAAACATCATTTTTTTTATTTGCAAGATAGTATGTGTTTTATACACGTGGAGAGGGATGTTAAAGAAAAAGGTGACACATTGTATAATGTGTCACCTTACCTCTTCCACAACGGTACGAATACCCTTTATTTTTTCACCTTTAGTCAATGAAATTATTTCTTTAATCTTTGTGCGTGAAACTGCTACATAAGTAAAACGATCTTTCACATCAATCTTTCCAATCTCAGAAGACTTTAATCCACCTTTCTTACAAAGAAAGCCAACAATATCTATTTTTGAGATTTTATCTTTCTTTCCTTTACCTATATATATTGTTGCCATACGAGGCTGAGATGGTTTTGGTAAAGTCTCTGGTATCTTATATTCTTCATACTTATTGGTAACATACTCTGGCAAATGTTCTTCTGGACCAAGAATGAAGAAGGTTCTTCCTTCCTTATCCCAACGTGCTGTACGCCCTACTCTATGCACATAGCTATCTTCAGTTTCAGGGAAATGATAATGAATAATATTGTCAACATCTGGTATATCCAACCCACGTGAAGCTAAGTCGGTACTAACAAGTATTGGTGCAGAGCCATTAGAGAAACGATAAAGGGCAGCTTCACGTTCACGCTGGTCTAAGCCACCATGGAACCAACTGATTGTAAAACCATTCTCTTTTAAGAATAAGGCTGTACGTTCAACAGAGTCACGATAATTCAAGAATACAATACTACTTTTGTCACCTAAAGAAAGGAGAAGTTTCTTCAATACCTCAAGTTTATCCTTTTCGGGACTTGTAACTGTGTAAAGACGAATACGATCAGGAATATTCTCATCTTCTGTACGATAATCCAAATGAACGGTCCTACCCATTGATACAAAGTTAGGAATTGTTTCAGACTCTGTTGCTGAAAGTAGGATTCGTCTTTCTATATTTGGTAACTTACAGAGAATACTCATCATTTCGTCTTGAAAACCAAATTCAAGACACTTGTCAAACTCATCAATGACAAGCCACTTTATCGTTTCTGCATTAATATTAGCCTTATCAAGATGATCGTTTAAACGTCCTGGAGTTGCAAAGACTATCTGAGGTTTTACATCTCTCAATACACGATGCTCTTCCATTGTTGGACGTCCACCATATAAAGGCATAGAACGTAAGCCACTACCCATATCCTTAAGAACATTAGCTGACTGCAATGCCAATTCACGTCCAGGTACCAACACTACAGCCTGCAGTGCATCTGACGAAGCATCTAAGCGCTGAATTAATGGTAGGAGGTAAGCATAAGTCTTACCTGAACCTGTCGGTGACATCACTACAACATCTTTACCCGTATGCAATACTGCATCAGCCGTAGCCTCCTGCATTGCATTGAGCGTGATACCAAGTTTATTAAGAATATTATTATTCATCTTTATCTTTCCTTTCTCAACTTATCAATTTCATCGAATTCCTTACCCATATTCAAATTAAGGTAAATAGTATACAAAGGTGCTAACCATTTACTCTTAGCGGTAGGAGCAAGCTCTCTGTATTTCTCCATGTAGGGTTTAGAACGCTGATATAATGTTATAATCTTTTCCTTGTTGGCACGATACTTCTGCCTATCTTTATTTAATTCTATCGCTTGATTAAAATAGGCAAGTCCTATATTATAATAAGCATCAGCATAAGTGTCTTTATCTTTTATCAGCTGCTTACAAATCTCAATACATTCATTGTATCTACCAAGGTTCAGCAATGCTGTACTTTTAGCAAAACGAAACAAAAGACTTGTGGAATCAGCTTTCAAAGCACGCTCCGTGATTTCTAATGCTTTTTGATGTTCTCCAATCTTAGCATAATATTCAACTAATCGTGGGAAGAAGAAGGCAAAATTAGGATATTGTTCGAAACCTGCTTGTAGAGACTTTACATACATGGCAGTATCCTTTTTTATCAAATATGCTTCAGCCTCATACTGCCTAACAAAGTTTAGCATAGAGGTATCACGCTCTGCCTGCTCTTTAAACTGCATAATCTTATCAGCATCACTAAGCTTATAACCACAGAACATAGCCCAATAAGCAGCATGTGGAATAAGAGCATCTTTCTGCATATAGTCATAACCTTCAAACAGAGGATAATTTGCTGACAGCAAGTAATCGCTATAATAATCAAAGGCCGTATTATAATCTTTCTTATGGATAAAATATGAACCTCCATTGAAGAGATTCGGACGAATAGAGTTTAGGAATTCTGCATGCTTAGCTCTATATTTAGCACGTACCCTTCCTTTAGCATCTGGTTGAGCATCAAGAGAATCAAAGCGTGACATTACATCATACAACTTCCTTGTTACAGTAAACAGGGCTGCCGTGTCATACTTTTGTTTCAAATATAATTTTTCATTTCCCTGCTCATATTGTTTTGTTAATGCATCACAGAGAAGGAGCCATATTTTACTATTCTTCTTAGAAGCCGAATCAACCAATAATCCACGAAGTGTGTTTTCTGCTTTTGTGAGTTCTTTTCCCGACTTTATTTGGTCACGTACTGCCTGTAATTGTTTCTTCTGTGCCATACCTGTAAGGGAAAAGAGCAAGCAGATATATATCAAAAATAACTTTATAAATTTCACTTTTTAAAATTTGTTACAAGAGGTTCAAGTTCTTCAGCCTTTATTTTATCATTCAATATTGTATAATCTAAATAGAGAGGACCTACCCAATCTACTCTATTCCTACGAGGGTCTTTTGCTCTCACACGTTCAAGATAAGTACGTGCTTCTGCAAAATATTTCATATACTCATTATCTGATACGTCTTCCTTTTTCTTTCTTCGTTCAGCAACAGCCTCACGTGCAGCCAATCCAACAGTATTCAGACATACACCAATATTATAGGCTACAGGAATGCTACTTGGGTCTATTTCATCAGCTTGCTTGTAAGCATCTATAGCTTCTTCCCAACGTTCAGCATGCATGGCAATTTCACCTTTAAGAATCCATGGCACTGCTGAATTTGTATTCTCTTCAAGGATTCTATCAATAAAGTCTTCAATATTAAACTTACGTGTAGGATTCTGATAGAACTTCATAATCCATGAGAAATAAGTCTCATTAGTAGGGTCAGTACGATAAAGTCGTTGTATTACAGAAAGATAACGCAAAGAGTCTTCCTCTGTCACCATCTTACTGTGCATACACTGAGCTTTAATTTCTGCTGCTGCCTGTGCCGTTTCATCGTATTGCATAGCAATATCAGCATATTCATCAGCTTTCTCTAAGTTGTGAGCTTTTAAATAATAATAAGCAATGTAATAAGCAGCAACACCTGACTCATCGATATTATCCTTTACCAATGGAGATTTACGAGCTTTTAGATATAATTGTAAGGCATCAAGTCCTTCATTTCTCGTATAACTTCCTTTGGTAAAATACTTACCAGCATCTATCAACATTGGATGCAGAACTGCAAGACGATTCTTGTTCTCCTCCTCAAATCTTGGGTTAACTTTCCCCTTTCGATTAGGCATTCTGTCAAATTCATCACTTTTCAATGAATATTCCACACCATCAACAACAGCATTGAAAATGGCTACAGAATCCCTATTCGAAAGTTTCTCTACACGGGTGAAAGCTTCTTTTGCAAGGCGATTAAAAGACTCTGCCTGCTGATATGCTTCTTGTGCCTCTGCGATATTCCAACTTGTAAAAATAGAAATAATCAGTATTAGTACTCTTTTCATCGGCTATATTTTAGTAACACAAAATCCCCTCTTATATGATTTAACCTAATAATTCATATAAGAGGGGAATATTAAAAACTATTTACTGCTGAACGCCAGCAATAGCTGCAGCTTCCAATGTCTCAGGAGCTTGTGCACCCTTTACGAAATAGTAGCAACCGTAAAGTGGGTAAGCCCATGAGCTCTTATGCTCTTTCATAACATCGAGATTCTTAGCTGTCTCGAGGTATGAAATTGCCTTATTGTAAACATCGTTGAACTGAGCACGTGCAGCTGGTGACAATACACCCTTCACAGCTGCTACACGGTCCTGTGCCTTATAGAACCAGCACTGACCGATTGATGCATTGATAGCAATCTTTGCATTATCATCCTTTGCCAATGCCAATGCCTTAGAAAGGTAATCAGCAGCCTTCTCGTATTCCTTCTTCTGGCTTGCGAACTGACCAAGCATTACCAACGCACCGTAGCTGTTAGGGTTCTTTGCAAGGGCAGCGTTTACGATTTCCTCTGCCTTGTTCTGCATACCAAGTGAGCTATAGATAGATGTCAAAGTTGTCAATACAGCATCATTATCAGGATCTTGAGCATAGATACCAGCGAGCTTATCTGCATAAGCTACAGAGTCTTGGCGACTATTAAGCTGTGCACCCATAATAGCCAACTGCAACTGCTTCGCATCCTTACCACGGTCCTTACTCTTTACAGCGTATTCAGCATATTTCTCAGCCTTTTTGTAGTCCTTATTCTGATAAGCATAATAAGTTGCGAAGTAAGCAATCTCATTCAAGTTTTCATCCTTAGACTTATCAAACTTTGAGAACATTGGCTCATCAGCAGAGTCTACGTAACGAGCAAGATACTTATAAGCATTTGCATCATCCTTAGCACCCTGATAGAAGATACCACCATTAATAAGCTGACCACGGAGTGGATAGAGCTCATCAGCAATACCTGTATACTTAGGCTTAACCTTACCCTTTGCGTTAGGCATATTGTCATACTTAACAATTTCCTCAGCAGCATCGAAAGCCTGACCTACAGCCTCGTAGAGACCTTTCTCATCAACAGCTTTGTTACCTTCCTTACCCATTTGCTGGTTAGTCTGGTTCTCAAGCTGAACACCCTGCTCTGCACTTACCTTTTTCATAGCAAGTTGATAGAGCTTGTCATAAGCCTTTGCCTTCTCAGCATTGTCTGTAAGCTGGCCGAGGTTAGCCTTAATGAGCTCAGCAGCCTCTGCGTAGCTCTGTGCCTTAAGGATTGCCTTCAGTGGCTCGCTGTCACCAGCGAATGCAGCAGATGTACTGAGTAACATCAATGCTGCGAACATTAACTTCTTCATATTAGTGATCTTTATTAAAAGGTTTATAATTCTATGTTAATTCTTAATTCATAATTCATAATTCATAATTATGATTACCGATGTTTCTATGAGCTTTGAAACAAGCAACTCGGTTAATTCATAATTCATAATTCAGAATTCATAATTATGATTACCGTTGTTTCTATGAGCTTTGAAACAAGCAACTCGTCAACTTGTCAACTCGTTTACTCGTCAACTCGTTAACTCGTTTACTCGAAATCAACAGGTGTCACCTCTGTATTATCTACTGATGATGCCTCTCCCTTGATATCCTCATCAGTGTTTGGGAGGTCTTCACGACTATCATCCTCAACCTGTGATTCCATCTCAGAGCTCATCACCTTACATACAGATGCGATAACATCATTCTTCTTAGCGAGGTTTATTAGGCGCACACCTTGTGTTGCTCGACCCATTACACGGCATTCGGCAACTGACATACGGATAACAATACCGCTCTTGTTGATAATCATCAAGTCGTTATCATCAGTAACGTTCTTGATAGCAACAAGTTTACCAGTCTTATCCGTGATATTCAGCGTCTTAACACCCTTACCGCCACGATTAGTTAATCGATAGTCCTCTACCTGTGAGCGCTTTCCGTAACCCTCCTCAGATACTACCATAACCGTCTCGTTAACAGGGTCATTAACAACAATCATACCAACAACTTCGTCCTGACCATCTTCGTCCAAACGCATACCACGTACACCTGTAGACACACGCCCCATAGTACGGATATTTGACTCATCGAAGCGACAAGCACGACCATTGCGGTCAGCGATGATAAGTTCGTTATGACCATTTGTCAGACGAACGTCTACAACCTCATCTCCCTCATTGATGTTAATAGCAATCACACCATTGGTACGAGGACGTGAGTAAGCACGGAGTGAAGTCTTCTTAACGATACCCTGCTTTGTAGCAAATACTACATAGTGAGAATCGAGGAAGTCATCATCATCCAAGCCCTGAATACGCAAGAATGCATTAACAGAGTCGCCCGGCTCAAGTGAGAGCATATTCTGAATAGCACGTCCCTTTGAGTTCTTATCACCCTCTGGGATGTCATAACACTTCATCCAGTAGCAGCGTCCCTTACGAGTAAAGAACAGCATTGTCTGGTGCATTGTTGCTGGATAGATATATTCGGTGAAGTCCTTCTCACGTGTGCGAGCACCCTTAGAACCTACTCCACCACGAGCCTGCTCCTTAAAGTCTGCAAGCGGAGTGCGCTTAATATAACCAAGGTGACTAATAGTAATAACTACAGGGTCATTAGGATAGAAGTCCTCAGCATTAAACTCATGCTCATCAGGGATAATCTCTGTACGACGGTCATCGCCATACTTCTCCTTAACCTCCTGCAACTCTTCCTTCATCACTTCCTTACAACGCTCAGGGTTATTAAGAATCTCCTGCAAGTCCTTGATGGTTTGCATCAATTCCTCAAACTCTTGATGCAACTGGTCAAGACGCAGACCCGTAAGCTGTGACAAACGCATATCAACGATAGCTCTTGATTGAAGCTCATCGAATTCAAAACGCTTCTCAAGGTTTCTTTGTGCCTCTGAAGGTGTCTTGCTGGCACGAATAATACGTACAACCTCATCAATATTGTCACAAGCCTTAATCAGTGCTTCTAAGATATGTGCGCGCTCCTGTGCCTTCTTCAAGTCGAATTGTGCACGGCGGATGGTGACATCGTGACGATGTTCAACAAAGTACTTAATACACTCACGAAGGCTCAACAGACGTGGACGACCCGCTACCAATGCGATACAGTTTACAGAGAAAGAACTCTGTAATGCTGTCATCTTGAAAAGCTTATTCAGAATGACGTTTGCATTGGCATCACGCTTCACATCAACAACGATACGCATACCTTGACGGCCCGTTTCGTCATTAACATTAGAGATACCCTCCAACTTTCCTTCCTTCACGAGGTCAGCAATATATTCAATAAGTTGCTGCTTATTAACTCCGTAAGGAATCTCTGTCACAACAATCTTATCGTGGTTCTCATCGCTCTCAATCTCAGCCTTTGCACGCATTACGACACGGCCACGACCAGTCTCATAGGCATCCTTAACACCTTGAAGACCATAAATATATGCACCTGTTGGGAAGTCTGGAGCTGGGATAAATTCCATTAATCCATCAGTAGAAATCTCTGGATTGTCAATATAAGCACAACATCCATCAATAACTTCGCCAAGATTATGCGTAGGGATATTCGTTGCCATACCCACAGCGATACCATTACCACCATTTACAAGCAGGTTAGGAATCTTTGTAGGCATTACAGCTGGCTCACGCAGCGTATCGTCGAAGTTGTTGACCATGTCAACCGTATCCTTCTCGATATCGTCCATAACGTGCTCACCCATCTTTGAGAGGCGGCACTCAGTATAACGCATCGCAGCAGCAGAGTCACCATCGACAGAACCAAAGTTACCCTGTCCATCAACCAACTTGTAGCGCATATTCCAGTCCTGTCCCATACGCACAAGCGCACCGTAAACAGAAGAGTCACCATGTGGGTGATACTTACCAAGTACCTCACCGACAACGCGGGCACACTTCTTGTAAGGCTGGTTGCTAAAGTTACCGATACCACGCATACCGAAGAGGATACGGCGGTGAACAGGCTTAAAACCGTCACGAACATCAGGGAGGGCACGTGCTACAATCACCGACATTGAGTAGTCGATGTAGGAGCTTTTCATCTCCTCCTCGATGTTGATCTTCATAATTCTGTCCTGATCAATTGTCTGATTTTCGTCCATTATATATTTTTTCTGTTATAAATTTCTATCACTTTAACGAGCTCATCCCCATAAGGCTAAAATTGCTCACAATAGCCTTTATTTCCTTTCTGAGCCGTTTTCGTACTTTTTCAAGGTGTAAAGATACGAATATTTTTTGATACCACAAAGGGCTTATAACGAAAAAATGTTATCAAGACCTATTATTTTGAAGCGTTTATTTCTTTTTAGGATTTACATTAAATCGCCATGACAAGGATAACATCATATATCGTGGAATACTATTATTCCATGTTTCAGTTCTTCCTTGTGCGTTCATTAAGTATTGAGTATTAGAGAGCTGACGGAGTATGTCAAAGCCTTGCAACTTAACTAAAAGTTTCTTATTTATGAAACTGCGACTAAGTTGTGCATTCCATATCCAGTCAGTAGTATTCATCTCTGAGAGCTGATAACCACGGCGAGCAAACATTGTTAGGTCGGTTGTTAATTGTAGTTTCCAAGGCAAAGCTACCTGCACATTCACACCTATATTATAATCTCCTGCATGAATATTGCTAAATCCCTCACGCTGACTCTTGATAAGATAATATGTACCTCCGCCATGGAGTGTGAACTCATAGTTATCATCGAGACGATAATTTAGTTTCAAGACGTTACTTATCTTCCAGTTATTTACAATACTTCGTTGACTTTGTGTAGCCCCTTGTACCATTGCCATGTCAACGTTATGATTATAGTTAAAAGATGCTTGATTATCAATACTTAATTTCTCTTTTTTATCCAGCGAACGAGTATATCCTATTCCTAAATCAATGCGATAATTACCATTTACGCTAATGGGCTGAACGGTTGAAACACCTGTTTGTTTATCAAATACAAGACTATAAGCCACAGCATTATCCGTCTGATGATAACCCGTATTAATGTTAAGGCGACTATGTTTCTTTCCCTCAAATGTCTTACCACCTTCTATGTCATAATAATGAATATTACGAAGCTGCGTATTGCCTAATATGATATTCATAGGATTGCTGTCATCACGATAATTAACCATTGTTGTGAGGTCAGGTAATTCAGAATTCATCTTAGCTTTTATCTCCCATGCGTTACCCCTCAACCATATATTAGGTTCAAAGAATATACTCTGCCGAGACACATCGTGTCGTCCCATGCGTTGATAGTAAAGGTTGGCATGAGCTATACGAACAGGCAGATTTACACTTATCTCACACTTCAAGAGTTTACTATGCAAGTCTCTATAGCAGAAGTTAAATTGATGACTATTTTGATACTCAGTAAAGTGATATGTATTCCCATTATCAAGGACTGTAGCCAAGATGCTTGTGGCAGAGGGCAATCTATCGAACAAGCTGCTATCACGTCCAGAAATCTTATCAAGACGATAGAGTGGATTATCCGTTTTTATATAAGAATATGCGTAATTATACTCAGGTTGTAAGCTGATATTTCTAAAAGCCCAATTATAACTGATACCAGCTGATAACTTAAGGTTTTGATTAAGGCGGTTTATATATTGATTACGATAATCACGTGGAAGGCTATGCTGTAGATAGGTCAAATCCTGTAGAGAAAAGGTCTTTTGCGTGTTACGGTTATAATTGATTCCAAAATTCCACCTGATCATATCAGCTATGATACTTATTCCATTGCTATTTTTAAGGTTGAAATCTATATTCTTCGATTCAAGGCTATTTGCCGATAGCATACGGTTAAGTAGTGATTGATTATCAGAAGTCTCAATACTACTATTATTTAAGCCATGACTATGGGTATATGAAAAAGAAAGGTTATTAATCGTATAATATTCGTCTTTTTGGATACATAAATTGCTGCCCGCTGACCAATTTTCAGAACTTCCTAACGACTTATACCTGCTATGCTGATATGAATCTCCACCATACAAGAATGTTTGTTTAGATGAGTGAGACTCGTTGTCAGTATTTGTATGATTCCAAAGGCTACTAATATCGAACCAAGAAAAATCATTTCCTAAAAAGCGCATATATTGAGCACCAACCGTTTTAGTCGTCTGCAATCCACTCCCTACATCTTGTGGACTCCACTCGCCATTGAGTGCCGCTCGCTGATTGTCGTTAAGGTTGTTGCTATTGGCAAATATTCCGATGCGTTCTTTGTCAGAGAACTTTATGGCTAAGCCACGTAGCTTATATCTGTTGTTCGAACCTGCACCAGCTTCAACGTTACCCATATAGCCTACGGCATACTCCTTCTTCAGCTTTACATCCATCACATAGTTCTTGTCGCCCATATCACGTCCTGCCAACTTTGAAGCTGCTCCCGACTTGTTAAAAACCTTGATTTTATTAACCGTATAGGCAGGTAGATTCTCCAATGCCAACTTTGGGTTTCCACTGAAAAACTCTCGTCCGTTGACTAAAAGACTTTGGATATACTTGCCATTGACGAATATTTGCCCATCTTTGGTCAGTCGTGCGCCTGGCAACTTGCTGATTAGTGCATCGAGCATGCTCCCCTCTGCAAGGTTGAAAGCATCAGCATTATAAACAATCGTATCGCCCGCAACAACCATCTTAACCTTTGTAGCCTTTACGGTCACTTCTGCCAATTCGTGCGCCTTTGCCAATCGTATTGACTTTACAAATACAGAAAACTCTCGCTTACTCCTCAACGCAAAGTGCATATAGCCGTCCTCATACCCCTCAGCACTTGCCCGCACGATATAATTCCCAACCTTCGTCAAATTTTTAAACTGATAGAAGCCCGCATATTCTCCAGCCTCTGCAGGTGCGGCTATCAAGCTATCTATAACAACACTGTCTAAGGTCATCAGGTAAACCTTGGCACTTGGCACTCCAGCTCCTGTCATGTTATCAAGCACTCGCCCTTGAACAGGGATTGCGTCATCTTTTGCATGTACATTACTGCAGCAAAATAATAACATTAACAACAAAAGTAGTCCGTTTCTCATAAGATGCTTTTTAGAAATAGATTTATTTTTGATAAAGATTGTCCAATGTCAAATGGTGCATGCAAAGATAAAGAATATCTGATAAAAAAGCAAGGAAGATGTAAGTAGATTTCTATGTAGAAGTTTCTTTTATATACGTGTAAAGTTACGAACAAATCTTTGTGATTCCAAGAATCTATTACTTTAAAAAATGTTATTTTAAGTCTAACTTTTTGATATATCATGAGTTATCTTTTATTGAGCAAGTATCCCCCCTTATGTATACGGACAATTTATGGTTGTATTATCAGTTCTCAAAATTACAAATTACAAATTACAAATTACATTAAGGTCGTGGGGGTATGTCTGCCAGCAGCTAAGGAACAAAAGTTTATTATTATATATAATATATATTATATATAATAATAAAAATATTTATATTATAAATTATTATTTTATTCATTATAAAACTATCATTTTTCACCTATTCGGCACCATACGAAAAGTCTGATGGTCCTTAATGTAATATGTAATTTGTAATTTTGTAATCGGAGGAAAGTAGCAAAGAAGTTATATTACTGATTATCAATCAAAACAGAAATATTATTCTCACTCTCACTATTGTAAAAAGTTAGGTCTTAACGTCTTATACAAGAAATAAAATGATGTTTTTAGCCTATCTATTCACCATAAAAGGCGCATCTGCATCGTATAGATATGGCATCAAAGAAGCTTAGAGAGAACCTCTATGCGAAAAAAAATAAATAATGAGCGTATTGTTATTAGCCTATGCGATAACTGCTAATCATTTTGTAAAATACTGATTAATAACGCATTATAATCAAAATAACATTTTATAACACTCACTTTTCTTGCAATCTTAGAAATTAAAACTTATCTTTGTATCGTCAAAATGAAAAACAAGAGAAGAAAGTAGAAAACAAGTCGTTATCAGTTATGAAGCTCTAAGACGTACATATCTGCCCACACCGTCACGTCTGCTATCACAGAACTGCCCTCACGCTGAAAACGAAGAACATTAGTCGCAGGCTTCACATGCTGCAGCTGGTAGCCATGCGACCGAAGACCAGACACCAACGTATGATAATACCCCTTGTCCCAAAAGACGATTTGCAACGCTCCTCCCCTATCGTCAATGACTGCAAGGCTTGAATTATCCTTCTTTGTAAAGAGTCTGTAAAATGGATGTTTAGATTGATCAAAATCCGTGTTAGGACCGACATGCCAACCCCATAACTGACGAGATTCATCAACCACCAATTCTGCTGGTATCCGCCTAAACCCATACTTACTGAAAAGATAAGGTGCAACCGCCCGCTTCCCTTTCTGCACCTGATATTGCAATAATTCAAGCACAGGCAATGGAAGTAAAGGAAGATTCCCCTGCGCAGGTGTGCACAGAGGAATCAGTAGGAAAATAAGTTGAAAGATTATTCGCTTCATGACAGTCCTTCCAACTCGTTTAGCCAGTTGGTTGACATTGCATCAGAAGGCATTCTCCAGTCGCCACGTGGCGAAAGGCTCACGCTGCCCACCTTTGGTCCGTCTGGCAAGCATGAACGTTTGAATTGCTGAGAGAAGAACCTACGGAAGAAGATGCGCATCCAATGAAGAATGACGCTGTCGGGGTAAACACCACGAAAGGCATTCTGCGCCATCCAATAGATTTTTGAAGGGCGGAAACCGCAGCGAAGAACATAATAGAGGAAGAAATCGTGAAGCTCGTAAGGACCAACAAGGTCTTCTGTCTTCTGTGCAATTTCTCCCTTATCATCAGCAGGTTTTAGCTCTGGTGAGATTGGAGTTTCCACGATGTCTATCAATGTCTTACGTACATTTTCATCCTTAGTTGTGTCAGCAGCATAACGCACAAGATATTGCGTCAGCGTCTTTGGCACACCTGCATTCACGGCATACATACTCATGTGGTCGCCATTATAGGTGCACCATCCCAAGGCAAGTTCGCTAAGGTCGCCCGTACCAATGACAAGTCCGTTCATCTGATTACTCAAATCCATCAAAATCTGCGTACGCTCACGCGCTTGTGCGTTCTCATAAGTAGAATCGTGTACCTCTGGGTCATGACCAATATCCTTAAAATGCTGTAAAACAGAGGCTTTAATATCAATCTCACGAATCGTGATACCAAGACGCTCCATGAGAGCCATAGCATTCTTATAGGTTCGGCCTGTTGTTCCGAACCCTGGCATGGTAACGCCTACAATTCCCTTACGATCAAGTCCAAGCTTATCAAAAGTCTTGACAACAACAAGGAGGGCAAGGGTGGAATCAAGTCCACCACTAATACCAATAATTGCTGATTTGCAATTAGTATGTACCAACCTCTTCGCCAATCCACTCACCTGAATATTATAGATTTCATCGCAAGCATCCTGCATATTCTCTGTCTTAGGAATAAAAGGATGCTGGTCGAACTCGCGTGTCAGCGTAAACTCACGCATAGGCTTGAGCGGTGGCAAGCAATCTACGTGCAAGGCGAGTTCATCAATCTGACCAGTAACACCAGCTAATCCTGACGCAACAGGACGCTGTGCGTTGACAAAGGTACTATTGGTACGACGTTCGCTACGTAAATTTTCAATGTCAATTTCAGAGATAACTAACTGTGGGTCAAGCTGGAAGCGTTCTGACTGCTTAACAAGTGAGCCATTCTCAAAAATCAATGCATTTCCACCAAAGACAACATCCTGCGTACTCTCACCAAAACCACTGCTGCTATAAACGTATCCGCTGATAGTGCGTGCGCTTTGCTGGGCAAGCAGTGACTTCAAGTAAGTGTGCTTTCCGATGAGTTCGTCGCTGGTAGAAAGGTTGAAGACAATCTCTGCACCTGCCAAGGCAAGATGATTGCTCGGTGGTGTTGGTGCCCATACATCCTCACAGATTTCTATGGCAAAGGTAGCCCCCTCAGATGTGCGGAAAATCTGCAACTCTGGTGTCACGCGAATATTATTCCCTGCAAAGCGAATGTGCTGTGGACGCAAGTCTTGTGAAGATGCAAACCATCGTTTCTCATAGAACTCGCTGTAGTTAGGTAGGAAGGTCTTTGCTACGATGCCTAAGAGTTTTCCTTGTTGAATGACCAATGCGCAATTAAGGAGCAATGCTCCCACAGCTACAGGCGCACCGACAATGACGGTGATATCTAATTGGCGAGTAAATTCGAGCAGCTCGATGACAGCCTGCTCAGTATCGTCAAGAAGAAGTTGCTGCTGGAAAAGGTCCTGACAAGTGTAACCCGTTATTGAAAGCTCTGGGAAAACGATAATCTCTACGCCCTGACCTTCAGCAATAGCAATCTGCTTTTCTGTTTCTATAAGGTTGAACTTTGTATCTGCAACCTTCACTGCAGGAATAGCTGCAGCCACCTTTATAAGTCCGTGTTTCATATTGAATGAAAAATTATTTAATTGTTACCTGAGTAGCTCCGTAGCCGTATTCACGGAAAGAAGCATCTTGGTAAGAATAATGTTTGTATTTATAATTAAGTTCATGAATGATTGCATGGCGCAATACGCCTTCGCCCTTCCCATGAATGAAGATGAGTTTCTTGCCACGATGCGCCTTGTATTGTTCGAGCGTACGACGGAAGACATCTAATTGATATTCAAGAATATCTGCCGCTGTCATACCCGCTGTCGTCTCGAGCAATTCGTCAGCATGAAGGTCTATGATAATTTTGTCATCGCTAAGAATCTGTTTAGCTGGCTTCTTACGCTCAAACTTATAACGCTTGGAGAGTTCCTCCGTCTTCTTGTCAATATCTTCTTCTGACAGACGGCTTGGTGACGCATAACCCACCTTCAACTTCTCTGTGGCTTCGTCCTCACCTTTCCTTGTTAAAGGTTCCAACATCGGGTGCTGAGCAGGCTTATCCTTCTCAATCAACGTGTATATCAATGCTGGCTGCTCGAAGAAGACACTTTCGTGGAAAGTATTGAGCTTATAGAACTTCACGGCATCAATCTTTACCTGAAGATCACAAGTAGGCTTGAGTGCGAAAGGCTTATCCTTCTTATAACTGTGAAGTTGAACACATCCCTGCAACATATCGTTGAGGTCGGCAAGCGTGAAGTCCTCTATCAGCAACTTCATATTTGGTTCCAATTCGCCAACAGCCTTCAATACCCACTTATCTTCCTGCTTTAAAGAGTAGGAGAAATGAACATAATAATTTGAATCATTGACAAGATAAGACTTGAAGTGCGTAGTCGTGAGGTTCTTTATATCGGTAGGTGTGAAAGCAAGATAAATAGACAATTCATCACCACCAACACGTTCTCTCACTGGAGCTTCAAAATTAACGGAAGGGTCATCATGCGGTTCTATGTCAGCATCAACATCACGCCAATCCTCCCCTACCTCCTCTTCTTCAGCGCCTGTAGCGGTCAGACGTTGCTTGATACTGCGAGTATCCTCGCCTTTCTCCATCTTACGTTGCTGCTGGTCGATACGCAGTTTTGCACGGTCAGTAGCGGCATCTTCAACAACAACAACCTCACTGGCTACTGTTGGAATCTGAAAACCATCTTCGTCTTCAACCAAAACAATTTTACCTTTGAAACCTGCAATGACTCCACCACCAGTAGAGCTTAAAAATCTAACTTTATCACCTATTTTCATCTTTTTTTCTTCTAAATGTTTATAAAGAATACAACCAATATCTTATCAATTAGCTGCATTTCCTCCCTCTTTTAAATACCAAGTCTACTTATAATAAATAAGTTTTATAAATCCTCACGCTAAGGGAAAAATACTATGGTATCAATAATGAAGAATCACCATAACTAAGGAAACGGAAGTCATGGCTGAGGGCATAATCATAAACCTTACGCCAATCGCCCTTTAAAAAAGCACTTACTAAGAGCAACAACGTTGATTGTGGTTGATGGAAATTGGTAACAAGTGCCTTGACTATCTTATAAGTATAACCTGGAGCAATGATAATCTGAGTACTTGAATGTAACACATTTAATCCGTCTTTATCCAAATAGGCAAGCAAATGACGAATAGAATCCTCCGCAGTTATCACCTTACCATTCACTACTACCAATCCTTCTTCATTATGTGGTAAGTCATATGGTTCCCATTGATTGACATGAAGGTCTTTCTCTGCTGTTTCTGGAGACAATACCAACTTAACACCCATATAATAAAGGCTTTCCAGTGTTCTAACACTTGTTGTTCCTACAGCAACAGCGTGACATTTATGCTTTAGAAGTTTCTCTAAGGTCTGACGACGAACAACAACAAACTCCGTGTGCATATTATGACCCTCAATCTCCTGACTCTTCACTGGTTTGAAAGTTCCGGCTCCCACATGAAGTGTAAGTTCCTCACGATCAACACCATGTTCATCCAAGGCTTTCAGCACTTTATCGGTAAAGTGAAGTCCAGCTGTAGGTGCTGCCACTGAACCTTTAATCTTTGAATATACGGTTTGATAAGTTTCTTTATCACTTTCCTCTGTAGCACGGTTAAGATATGGAGGAATAGGTAATTCACCTACGGCTTCAAGAATCTCAGCAAATGATATGTTTGTATTATCCCACTCAAATTGAATCCAGTGATTAGTTCCACCAGCTTGCTCTTGAACCTTACTGCGGTCCATTGTTGCGGTGAGTGTCAGCTTCTGCCCTTTGATTTCAAATGCACGCTTTAATGCACCTTCCTTCCACTTCTTAAGGTTGCCAACCATACAAAGCCATGCACACTCATGATTTGTTTGAAACATCAATTCATAATCTGTTGGCTGTGCTGGTTCCATAAGAAACACCTCTATGAGTGCTCCCGTCTCCTTGCGAAAGTGCATACGTGCTTGAATGACTTTCGTATTATTGAAAACCATCAACGCACCCTTAGGCAAATATTCAGGAAGATTATAAAAAATGTCCTCCGATACATCACCATGCTTATAAAGCAATAACTTACTATGGTCGCGCTCTGTCAACGGAAACTTGGCGATGCGCTCATCAGGGAGTGGATAGTTGTAATCAGAAATGCTAATATGTTTTGTATCTTCAGACATAATTTTATTTTATATGGATAAGACGGCCCGAAAAGCCGCATAAATAAATGACAAGATAAGTACACTAATAACAACGTCTATATCTGCAAAGCTATAACCTGTTCGCGTATATTTTGTCGAAATATAGTGTAATTTGTCACTAAAACGAATATAAATGCGAAGGTATAAAAAATAAATGAAAACAGCGACGCTTGAGCCAAATATCATTCCTACAAATACGTCAGAAGGATAATGAACACCAAGATATGGACGTGTTAGGGATACCATAATGCTCCATGCAATCATTAAAATAGAAAAGATGCGGTCACGTACCAATAAACAGAAGAATACTGCTATCACAAAGGCATTAGCAGTATGTGACGAGAAAAAGCTATAACCATCAACCATATAATGGTTTACAGCCACAACAATTCCCTGTAAGTCTGGATTATTGAGAGGACGTGGTCGGGCTACAAGTGGCTTAACAATACCAACATTTAAACCATTTACGATAAGAAGCCCCAATGCCACAGATCCAATAACAAGTATTATTTTTTGCCAGTTCTCATTATTCTTTATAACCAAATAAAGCAAAGACGCATAAAGAGGAATCCATGTAAAAGCATTGGTAACTGTAAGAACAAAATAATCAATAAAAAGGTTATCGCCTCCATTGAAAGCGAGTAAAATTGATTTATCAAGTTCTCTAAATACGTCTAAATTCATTGTTTGGATTCTATAAGAAACTTTCTGTCAAGTTGTCATTTATATAGCTTCAACATTCTCAGCCTTAATCCAACCTTGACGACCATCACTCAACTTGATTTCCGTCCACTGGCTCATACTATTATCGGTAATTCTGACTTTTGAACCTTCATGAAGGATAAATGCTTCAGCAGACTTCTGATCAGGCGTCTTTCTTACAACGGCTGATGGTGTCATGATAATACCATGTGATGCTGAGTCTAACAAATAAACCTGTTGTATAGCAAAGAATGTGTTGATAATGAAAAATAGGAAAAAGATAGGCAATACCACCTTTGACAACTTCCTAAGGAACTCAATGTCAACAAACAAGTAAACAATAAGCGCTAAAATCGAAATAAATAGACAAACAAGACTGAGAATTGCCCACATGTCAACACTAAGATAATTAACCAATGCCTTATACCATGTTATAAAAAACATTTCTGGCTCTGGTGTCAAATTGTCAATTGTCTTTGATTGTGCCAACTGAAGGTTGAAACGAATATCCTCATCGCTTGGAGCAAGACGCTGTGCACGCTCATATGATAACACGGCATGTGGGATGTTATCAAGGCGATAGTAGCTATTGCCAAGATTATAATATAAGGCAGCAGATTCGCCCTGCTTTAATAGTTTCTCATAACCTTTAACGGCTTGCATGTAATTCCCTTTTTGATATAGCTTGTCAACATCAGCCTTTGTTTGTGCTGATAACTGCAAAGAGAAAATAGACATGCATATGATAAGGAAGAAGAAGCTGAAAGTCTTCTTGCTTGAAGGCTTCAATTTCTTTACAGTCTCTTCCATATCTGCTATAGCTTTCATTGCTGCATCAAGTGTTCGTTTCATATTACCTTTCTCGTCACCAGGAGCATAGCGTTCATATTCACATTCGTCAATAGCAGAAATGTAGTTATCAATCACTTCGAATGGAACATTGATTTTACTAAACTGCTCTCTAATATTATCACGTGATAATGATTCTACAGGCAGGTTGAGCTTATCACTTGCATAACCCCATAATGTCTTCAAAACCTCATCATAGAAATCGAGATTTTTATTCTTCAGCATTAAAAGTTCTGCAGCATGTAAACGACTGGAAGCAACACGATTGGCATTTTTTCCACGTTTTAATACCATATCCACACGATGCGCAAAGCGATCACGATAGTAGAATGATAATGCACCCCCTACTCCCAATAGTAAAAGAAGAATTATATAGTATGTCACAGAACCAAAGAAGAAGTTGCCAACTTTATCAAGTGAACTGTCGCCTATCTTCAATGGTAAAATGTCTTCATTTGGTAAATCAACAGAAAGAATATCTTTTGAAGAGCCGTCACCTCTTGATACTTTTAACTCCATCGGTTCTGTCTGCAGCGTTACGTATTTCTTCTGCACTAAGTCATAGTAGCAGAACTTTACTGGAGGTATGGCTACAAGTCCTTCCTGATGAGGAATAACTACCTGATCATAAACCATGTTACCCTCTGCACCCTTTGTTGTCAACTGGGTCTTATCAGTTGTTTTAATATCAAATGACTCAAAGCCCTTAGGAATCTGAATGATAGGTTTCTTTATCAACTTCAGATTTCCTGCTCCACTAACAACAACACGAATCGTAATAGGATTACCAGCCTTTACTTCTTTTTTATTTAATTGTGCAGAAAGATTAAAATGACCAACACCACCAGAAAAATCTGTAGGACGATTAGGTAAAGGTAAAACCTTAACAGCTAATCCTGGTGCTACAATGTCTTTCTTAAAATTTGTACTACCACCATCAATACCAAAGGCTTCAAATGGATTAAAGCCATTAGATTCTTGTATGATACCATGAAAGGTCAATGGTGGAACCTGTAAAGTACCTGTCATTTGTGGATACATTACATACTGGCTCCATGTAACACAATTATATAAACGTTTTCCGATTCGTTCCTTGTGAAAAGTCTTCTGTTGTGGCAAGTCAACTTCTTGCACATGAAAACCAACCAAGTCGGGCATCTTACCAATAAGTTGGCGTAAGTTCTTTGTTGTATAGACCTTGTATGTCAGCAAAACAGGCTCCTGTTCATAAACAGTAGTCTTATTAGCACTTACCTTGATAAACAAATCGTTAGCTGTAATCTTTGCTGCAGCAGCACGAGAGTCTGTACGTGAATCATAATATCCACTACTTGTAGCACTATGAGAACCTGTAGTAGCTAAAATTTTTACTGGCGTTGATGCAAGTTCCTGATCATTCACAAAAATATGGGCAGGACCAATATTAACATTTCCTTTCTTAGTTGCTATAAAGACGTATGTAAATGAAACAGAAGATGAACTACTTGCATGCCCATCAATGAATTGATAATTTGATTGCGAAGAAGTTGCAGGACCAAATACTTTCTCAAGTCCACTTGATAATCTTCCCAATTGAAATCTACGAACATCTTGGGTGTATACGACGTATTCAACCTGAAACTCCTCGCCCACTGTCACTTGTTTTGGTGCAGCCACCCGAACACGTTGTGCTTGTAAAACACAAACACTCATTAGTGACAGAAATAAAATTATATATCGTTTCATATTTTCAATATTACCAGTTTTTATCAAGTTTTTTATCAGAAGGTTGGCGCATAACCTTTGATAGACGCTCTTGAGTTTCTTTCTCTTGCTGTTTAACAGCATTGAGAAGTTGCTCAGCATTATCTTTGCTCATGCCTTGGTTGTCTTTCGGTTGTTTATTCTTCTGATTATTTTTTTGATTGTTTTTATTTTGATTCTGATTTTGAGGTTGCTTCTTTTTCTTTTCTTTATCCTTATCAGATTTATTTTTATCAGATGATTGCTGATTTTGTTGCTGTTTCAATTTACGTTTACATAACTCAAGGTTATAGCGAGCATTCTTATGATTTGGATTACTACGTAAAGCACTCTTATAAGCCTCTATAGCCTTTTCATAATTTTGCTCATCTTGAAAAATTGTACCAAGATTATTATAACTGCTTGAGAGGCGAACTGGGTCTTTTTCTAACTTTGCAGCATTATCATACAATTTCTTTGCTTCCTCATTCTTTTTTTGTGCTTGTAGGCATCTACCCAAATTATAATTAGCAATCGCATTGCTACCATCTTTATCAATAGCTTTATGATAAAGAATTTCCGCCTGTGCATAGTTTTTTGAAGAGAAAAGCTTATTTCCCTCTCTTATGAGTTGATTAGCTGTTTGTGCATTACTCCCGACAAACACCAACAACATACATATTGTGATATAAAGTCGTTTTACCATACCTTTTACCAACGTCTTTTTCTTTCAAGTAATAAGACATCTATAATTAGCAGAATGACAACAAGCAATGCTAATGCCTGAAATTGTTCATCAAAGTCGCTGTAAACAACATTGTTAATTTTACCTTTCTGCAATTTATTAAGTTCTCTGCCTAAAACAGCGTCAGCCATACTGCTATTTGTAACATGTAGATAAACACCATGTCCTGCAGTTGCAATCTGTTTACACATTTCTTCGTTAAGACGAGTCTTCACAACTTCACCGTTAGATGTTTTCAATTCACTGCCATCAGACATTGGAATTGTTGCACCCTCTGTAGAGCCAACACCTAAAATAAAAACTCTTATCCCCTTGCTTTGTGCCTGTTTTGCCATTTCTTCAGCACCACCTTCATTATCTTCACCATCCGTAATTAAGATAATAGCCTTCCCGACCTTAGAGTTAGGTGTAAAACTATTCATAGAAAGTTGAAGTGCCTTACCAATATCTGTTCCTTGTGTACCAATTAAAGAAGGATTGATATTATCTAAAAACATTTTAGCTGAAACATAATCACTTGTTATAGGTAATTGAACAAAAGCATCTCCCGCAAAGACAATCAATCCTATTTTGTCTTCACTAAACTTATTCATCAAATTTTCAACAAGCAATTTGCTCTTCTCTAAACGTGAAGGAGCAACGTCTTCTGCCAGCATTGAATTACTAATATCAAGTGCAATTATAGTTTCTATGCCTTCACGCTCCTTGTTTGTAGCAATTCTACTTCCAACCTGAGGACGAGCGATAATAAGTATAAGGAGTAATAATACCAGTTCTACCAACACAAATTTAATCCAACCTCTTCTCTTACTTGTCATAGGAGAGAGCTGGTGTATAAGTGATGGATTCCCAAACTTCGCCAATCGTTGCTTATGCTTACGAATGGAGTACAAGTAGATGATTACTGATAAGGGTATCAGTAATAATAACCACAGATATATGGGATTATCAAATCTAAACATTCTTCAACTAATCTTGTTAAACAAGCAAATCTTATTTGTATCGCTAAGAGATAATATTATGGCAATCGTCGGAAGACTGTCCAACGAAGAATTAACTCAAAGCAAAAGAGTAATAAAGCCAACCAAGCAAAAGGCATGTAAGCATCATGTAGATGGTCATACGACTTAATATTCATCTTTGTCTTTTCAAGTTTATCAATATCTTGATAGATTTTTGATAACTCAGCCTGGCTTTGTGCTCTATAGAATTCACCATTCGTTAATACTGCAATATCTTGCAATGTCTTATAATCGATGGCACCAATATCTTCCCCTGTTTCTCTACCTAAGCCGATTGTATAAACTCTGATACCAAATTTCTTTGCTATGGTAGCAGCTGTCATTGGAGAAATAGAACCAACATTATTACTACCATCGGTTAACAGAATAACAACCTTACTCTTAGCTTTAGAATCTTTTAAGCGACTAACAGAGTTTGCTAATCCCAGACCAATAGCAGTACCATCTTGCATTAATCCATTTGTAACTAAATCCGTACGAACATTATGAAGAAGATTCAACAGGGCTGCATGATCAAGCGTCATTGGGCATTGTGTAAAAGCTTCACCCGCAAAGATAGTAAGTCCTATATTGTCACTTGGACGACTACTGATAAATTCAGAAGCAACTTCCTTTGCTACTTCCATACGATTGGGAAAAACATCTTCTGTTAACATACTTGCAGAAATGTCCATTGTCAACATGATGTCAATACCCTCAGTATCTTTATTATCCCAGGCATTATAAGTTTGTGGACGTGCCAAAACAATGACTACTAATGCGTAAACTATACAACGCAAAGCCATAGGGAGATGAATCAATTTCACCTTCCAACTTTTGGGAGCATGCTGATAAGCAAATGTATCGCTCATCCTCATGGTTGGTTCTTTACCTTTACCACGAAAGAAATACCATAATAGATACGGTATCAACAAGAGTAGTAAAAGGAGATATCCACTATTGGCAAATTCCATTTCTATAATTCTATTTATATTACATCAAAAGCGCATAGGCTTCAAATGCAGCGTAAATAAGCAAAGCTACGGATATTACTAATAGCAATCCTATAGCGAGCTTTATTATCTTACGTGAACGAGTATCACTTATGTTTTCTTTTGGTTCTTCAACAACCTCTTTTGTTTCTTCAACCTTTGTACTATCTATAAAATGAACAATACTATCAAGATAATAAGTCATGTCATTCGCATCTGTTGAATATTTAGCGAATTTTACAAGGTCTGCTGTGCTGAATACTACTTTTAATTCAGAAACATCACAAACATCCTTCATACTTTCTAATATCTCATGAGAAGTCATTTCCAATGCGTTGATATTGTAACGCTGTGAGATATATTTTCTGAGAACGTTTGTAACATCTGTATAATAAGCTTTCTGTTCTGCATACAACATCTTATTTGCAGCTATCTCAGAAAGGTCATGTTTTGCTTGCTCATAGTAAGATAATGCACGTGTTTTCTTTAATGCCCTACCATTTTTCTTATGGCAAAGAATTCTATAAAGATAGAAAACAAAACAGATGAGTATAAGTGCAAGTACAATTACTAAAATTACAGGAACCCATTCCCCCCATGAAAAAGGAACCTTTTGAATATCATCTGGTGGCATAGGAGTACTTTTCACTGTATCGACAGGAACAGCCTGGACATCCAGAGTAACATTACCTGTCGTCTTAGTCGCACCACCTACAATAACTTTCTGTGCAGGAATAGTATAACGCTTAGCATCCCATGCAGTAATGGTATATATCCGTCTTATTCTTACCTTACTATTTGCATCTGCTGTGTCAGACTTAGCACTTAGTACTTCAACATCTGATACTATCTCTTTTTTATTATTAAATTCTGGAAAAGAAATCTTCGTCCCTTTAGGTGCATATACAGTAATGAAATAGTGTGAACGTCCACCTATTAATATTTTGGTAGAATCCACACTTGCCGTTACCTGTACTTGTGCATGGCTTACAACTGCCAGGATAAGCAATAAAAATATAACAATATATTTTCTCATCGGTTCCTCTTTGAAAACAACGTCATCAACATTTTTACATAGTCGTCATCCGTTGCGATAGCCACACTATCAACATGACTCTGAGTTAACATCTCATGTAATCGTATCTCACGCTCCTCCCAATATTTATTATGTACTTTGCGTAAACGAGCATCATGAGTATCAATATACATCTCATGCCCTGTTTCTGCATCAACAACCTTCATTAAGCCAACATCAGGCATTTCTTTTGCTCGAGGGTCATAAATTTGAATGGCAACAATATCATGTTTTTTATTAGCTATTCGTAGTTCTTGACTAAAATCCTTACGAGTATAGAAATCACTGATTACAAAGGCTGTACAACGACGCTTCATTACCTTGTTAAGGTATTCAAGACTTATGCCGACATCTGTTCTCTTGCTATTCGGAGTAAAAGTAAGCATCTCTCGAATAAGATAAAGAATATGCTTACGTCCTTTCTTTGGAGCAATATACTTCTCTATATAATCTGAGAAAAATATAACACCAATCTTATCGTTATTTTGAATAGCAGAGAATGCTAAAGTAGCGGCTATCTCCGTAGCACACTCGCGTTTTAACTGGCCAGAAGTACCAAAATCAAGCGAGCCACTGACATCTATTAGCAGCATCACTGTCAACTCACGTTCTTCTTCAAAAACCTTAACGTATGGACGATGAAAACGTCCTGTCACATTCCAATCAATATCTCTAACATCATCACCATACTGATACTCGCGTACTTCAGAAAAGGCCATACCACGCCCTTTGAAGGCAGAATGATACTGCCCAGCAAAGATATTCTGGCTCAGTCCTAAGGTCTTGATTTCAATCTTTCGGACTTTCTTTAGTAATTCAGTAGTATCCATAGAAAATGATAATAATGCTTCTTAAATTCTTCTAAGAATATAATTGAAGATTAAGGCACCTGTACTTTGTTGATAATCTCACTAATAATCTTCTCTGTTGTAAGATCAGTTGCTTCTGCCTCGTAAGACAAACCAATTCTATGACGCAAAACATCATGTGCAACTGCACGTACATCTTCAGGGACAACATAACCACGATGCTTGATGAAAGCATAGGCACGACTTGCTTTTGCAAGATTGATACTTGCACGTGGACTTCCACCAAATGTTATCATTTGCTTCAATTCTGGCAATTGATAGCGCTCTGGGTAACGTGTCGCAAAAACGATATCAGCAATATATTGCATGATTTTATCATCGATATATACATCCTTAACCACACGACGTGCCTCAAGAATCTCATTCGCAGTAATAACAGGATGTACAACAGGCATACTCTCTTGAAGATTCTCACGAATAACAAGTTTCTCTTCCTCTAACGTAGGGTAATCGATAACAACCTTCAACATGAATCGGTCTACCTGTGCTTCAGGAAGCATATAAGTACCCTCCTGCTCTATCGGATTCTGAGTAGCCAATACAAGGAAAGGGTCTGGAAGTGTAAAAGTAGAGTCACCAATTGTTACTTGATGCTCCTGCATAGCCTCTAACAATGCACTCTGAACCTTTGCTGGAGCACGATTGATTTCATCAGCGAGTACAAAATTAGCAAATACAGGACCTTTCTTTACGTGAAAGGCTTCATCCTTCTGAGAATAAATCTGTGTACCAATAACGTCAGCTGGCAAAAGGTCTGGAGTAAACTGAATACGACTATAACGTGCATCAACAAGCTGTGATAGAGTCTTGATAGCAAGTGTTTTTGCCAGACCAGGCACACCCTCAAGAAGAATATGACCATCACTGAGTAACGAAATAAGTAGTGAGTCTATCAGATGTCTTTGACCAACGATAACCTGATTCATACCTGTTGTAAGGTTGGTTACAAATGAACTCTGACTTTCTATCCGCTCGTTCAACTCTCTAATATCAATAGATTCTGCCATTATCTTACAAATTATTATTGTACTATTATATTCTTATTCTATTAGTCGCAAAAGTACAACATAAATGCGGATGAAGCGAAGAATAGTGTCTAAATTATATTAAAAAAGTCCTTAAAACTTCTTTTAAGGACTTTTTTCTACAAGATTACAGCTGTATAAAACAAATACTGCTTTATTATATTTAAAATACTTACTTTCTATACTCTGGTCTTAATTCAACCTTTGGAACTTTCATAGTGTCACCAGCTTGCATTGTCTTACGACCATTAAGAACTTGAAAATACCCAACCATATCAGCACCAAGTGTCTTTCGGCTATACTTCTCCATAGTCTCACCTTTCTTCAACACTACAATGCGATCAATGCCTATAATATTATAAGCACCATAACGGATACGAGGGTCACTATTTAAAGGCATAAAAGAATCAACTTTAGCTGTCTCTTTCTTTTCAGGTGTTTTATGAACTTTAGTTACAGATGTTGTATCTGCAGAGACTGTCTGTGTACCAAGGGAAGAATGATCTTCTGAAGTATTTACTTGCTCTGCTACTTCTTTCGTCTTCTTCTTTGAGTTTGTGCTACTCATTCGTGCCCAAAGAAAAATACCAAGACATATGATTACAATAAATGCAACCAATGCAACCTTCTTTAGTATACCATTCTCTGAACTTTCTACATCAGTGTCTTCGTCGTCAAGAATATGAGTTGGTTCAGAACTATTTGGTAATTCTTTGTTATCAATATTATTCTCATTTGAAGACTCTTCTCGCTCTTCTGATGTATTAGGAACAGATTGTACAGACTTAACTTCAACCTCTATAGTTTCCTCCTCAACTTTTGGTTCGACTATAGCGTCAACCTTTGACTCAACAATTGAATCGACCTTAGAATCTACCTCTTTAGCAACCTCCTGTTTTTCCTCTTTCTTTTCCTCAAGATTAGAAGGTTTTTCTTCTGAATCAAAGATAGCCTCATTTTCTTCTGTATTAGGCTCTTCTATAACATCAATCGGTAAGTTCTTTTCATTGAGACTATCTTCTGCCTCTATTACCGCATCCCCTTTTACAGAACTAATATTATTAGTTTCATCCTTTGTATCTTCTACTTCTGTTCTTTCCTCCTCGACAAGTAGTTTTTCTTCAGAAGTATTTTTTGTTGTGGCATCATCAACAAGTTCTGATTTTACCTCATCAGAACTATCTTCAGCAGGAATACGTTCTAACTCCTCTGTATCAACGCCATCATTGATAACGACAGTCTCAAATTGCGAGAAAGGTTTGTTCACAAGTTCCTTCATCACTGTATCTGGAGTGAAACTGATCTTGTCATGACCTTCTATAAGTACACGTTCACCCGTATTAACGTTAACACTCTCACGTGGTTTAACAGCTTGAACCTTAAAGGTTCCAAGTCCTTTAATCTTTACTTGATTACCGTTTTTTAATTCAGAACTTATAATGTCAAAAAAGGCATCAACAAAAGCTGCCGCATCATCAGCCGACAGATTATGCTGTTTAGCCAATGCACTTGTAATTAATTGTATTGCACTCTTAGCCATTGTCTTGTCCTCCCTTTCTTACATGTCCTTTGATTGTTGCTGCAGGTTTGAAGTTAAGAACCAACTTTGGAGGAACCAGCATACGCAAACCTGTTGAAGGATTAACCATAACACGTTCCAAACGCTTTTTAACTTCAAACGTTCCGAAACCAATAACTGGCACAGGATCGCCTGTTTCGAAGGACTTACCCATCATGTCTACAACAGTTTTCACCATCTTTTGGCTTTCATCCTGTGTATATCCAGTTCTTGCTGCTAATGCTGCAATGAATTCTTTATTATTCATTCTGTTTTCTCCTTTTATTCAAAAATTCAGAATCTATAATCAAATTAACTCTTAGTTTATAAATTCAATATTATGAACTACAAACTATCACTTAACAACCTCTCCAAAAAGGTCAAACTCATCGGAGTCTGTGATGCAAACATCATAGAATTTACCGATACGTAAAGACTTCTCTGTTGACGATATCAAGACCTCAGGATCCACCTCTGGTGAACAGAATTCTGTACGACCAACATAGTATTCTCCTTCCTTACAATCAATAATAACCTTAAAGGTTTTACCTACCTTCTCAGCTTCCAACTCTTCTGATATCCCTTGTTGAATAACCATTAGTTCATCGAGACGAGCCTGCTTAACATCCTCTGGTACATCATCTTTATAATGATTTGCACTATAGGTACCTTCTTCTTCAGAATAAGAGAAGGCTCCCATACGCTCAAAGCGAGCATTAGTTACAAACTCCTTTAATTCCTCAAAATCTTCATCAGTCTCACCAGGGAAACCAACAAGAAGTGTTGTACGAAGATGAATACCTGGTACACGACGACGTATCTCTGCAATTAAATCAAGTGTTTCCTGCTTACTCACATGACGGCGCATACGGTCGAGCATATGGTCCGAAATATGTTGGAAGGCTATATCCAAATATTTACACACATTTGATTTTTCTGCGATTACATCGAGAAGGTCAAGTGGGAACTGATTAGGATAAGCATAATGGAGGCGAATCCACTCTACTCCCTCTATATCAGCCATTCGTGATATAAGTTCAGTAATATGATGTTTACCATCAAGGTCTACACCATAGTAGGTCAATTCCTGCTCAATAATCTGAAACTCCTTCACTCCTTGAGCAACAAGCCCTCTTACCTCGTCCAAAACTTCTTCAACAGGACGTGAATGATGACGCCCCGTAATCAATGGAATGGCGCAATAAGCACAATGACGATCACAACCTTCAGCAATCTTTACATAAGCATAATGGCGTGGAGTGGTAAGATGCCTAACACCATTACATGCAGGAACATCAGCCTTACCAAGATCTGTCAGCAACTGTTTATAATTGAACTTACCATAGAACTTATCTACCTCTGGAAGTTCTGCTTCAAGTTCGTCTTTGTATCGTTGTGACAGACAGCCCATTACATAGAGCTTATTAAGCTGTCCATTCTTCTTTCTATTGATAAATTCAAGAATCGTATTGATACTTTCTTCTTTTGCAGCTTCGATGAATCCGCATGTATTGATAACGGCAATCTCACCTTGTGGACGCTTTGAGTCATGTGTACAATGAAAGCCGTTTTCTTCAAATTGCTTCATGATTAGCTCTGAATCTACAAGATTCTTTGAGCAGCCCATGGTAACAATATCTATCTGATTTTTCTTCATTCGTTCTTTGTTTAGTGATAGGCGTTGAATGTTGGGTGTTAATGAATTGCATAAATGGATGTAATATCACTTCATCAACACCCAACATTCAACACCCAACACCCTATTTAAATAGGCTATCAACAAACTGCACCTTATCAAAAAGCTGCAAGTCTTCCATGCCTTCACCTAATCCAATATACTTAACAGGAACCTTCAATTGGTCACTAATACCTATCACGACTCCTCCCTTAGCGGTTCCATCAAGTTTCGTAATAGCCAAAGATGTAATCTGTGTTACAGCAGCAAACTGACGTGCCTGTTCAAAGGCATTCTGTCCAGTACTTCCATCAAGTACAAGCAGTACTTCGTGTGGAGCCTCAGGAACAACCTTCTTCATGACATCCTTAATCTTCTTCAACTCGTTCATCAAGCCTACTTTATTGTGCAAACGACCTGCCGTGTCAATAATCACTACATCCGCACCATTTGCTTTAGCACTTTGCAGTGTATCAAAAGCAACACTTGCAGGGTCTGCTCCCATCTGCTGTTTCACCACTGGAACACCAACACGGTCACCCCAAATTTGAATCTGCTCAACAGCAGCAGCGCGGAAGGTGTCAGCTGCTCCGAGATAAACTTTCTTTCCAGCTTGCTTAAACTGCCAAGCAAGTTTACCTATGGTTGTAGTCTTACCGACACCATTTACTCCGACAACAAGTATAACGTATGGGTGTGTACCTTCTGGTAACGTCCATTCTCCATTATCTCCAGTATTATTTTCAGAGAGTAATGCTGTTATCTCACTTTTAAGAATACTATTAAGCTCGCTTGTTGAAACATACTTATCGCGGGCAACGCGTTCTTCAATGCGTCGGATAATCTTAATAGTTGTATCTACACCGACATCAGACGTTACAAGAATCTCTTCAAGGTCGTCTAAGACCTCATCATCTACTTTTGACTTTCCTGCCACTGCACGTGTCAGTTTTGAGAAAACATTTTCTTTTGTTTTCTCAAGTCCTTTGTCAAGTGTTTCTTTCTTCTTCTTACCGAATAAACCGAATAATCCCATATAATTAGCTAATTTGTTGCAAAGATAATAAAAAGTTGACGAAAAAGCAAATTTGCTTTACAACACAATGAAAATTAGTATTATCCAAGAAATATTTACGCTATAATTTACGTGTTTAAGCCTAAGTGTATTCTTTTTTATGATAAGATTGAATAGTAGAGTTTGTTTTTAATAGAAATAATATAACTCATCACATATCGTGTTAAGCCTCCGCACTATTCGTGCTAAGGCTTTGCACCAATGGTGCGGAGGCTTAACAACATGCTTTATAATACTAAGAAAAACTATATTTGTTTGTGATTAGAAGTGTCATTTACTATTAAAACCGGCTTATATAGTATAACATCAATCGAAATATTAGTTTTATCAGATTACAGTAAACGCAAGTAAGCATTCCTTATGCTCAAAGAAATGCTTACTTACAACGTTACTAACGAGTTTATGAGAACTTATTAAGTATCTTTAATCAAATCGATATATAAAATACTAATATTCAAATATGTATCAATAAATAATTAAAGTAAATTATCGATGCTTATGCTTTACATACCAGCTATGGATAAACGTATCATACAGAATCAGTGAGACTGCTAAAATTCCAAGTCCAATCCATAAGATGAGAGGTAGTTCAAGATTAAATACTCCATAAGAAAGAACCAACCCGACACCGATACCTGTTTCCCAAGCCAGTAAAAATGTACTCTGACTCGTTCCACGTTGACAATGGTCTGACATCTTTATAAAAAAGAGTAAGAATCTACTTCCTATCAATCCTACACCCAGACCAATAAGGATTGGTACGATATAGCTAACACTTTCCTGATTTCGAGTAATCATCAGTAGAATTGCAATACCAATAACAATCATTCCTGTTGTGGCTTCACTGCGAAGATCAGCATCTGCAAAGACAAATCTTTCAGCAAGAATTGCTATAATAAAGCCCACCATCAGCATTCCATAAAAACGAGGACTGTGTTCTATACTCAAAAGAAGTCCAACAACAGATGTGATAAGAGTCACGTTGACAAAAAGCCAATGACTACCTTTCAATAGAAAACGATCGCAAGAAAAGCGAGAGAAATCCTCACTTGGCATACGAAATGGAAATCTTATTAAGTTGACAAAGATAAAAGAAACAGCCACGCAGATACAAGACAAGAGGAGCACTGAAGCAAAATTCATTGTTTGATATACCATGATTCCCGCTAAAGGACCAAATGAAAGCGCAAAACGTCCAAACCATGTTGCAGCATGGTTTGCTTCTGTTCTGTGTACAGCTTCAACAGTATCAATAATGAGTGTACTAAGAAGGACAAGTTGCGAAAGACCATAGAAAGCGCCTTGTATGAAACGAAGTCCTACAAGTAGCGTATAATCAAAAGAGTTATAAGGTAAAATACTTAGATAATAAAGTACCCCTGTAACTGCCAATAGTAATAATGTTGAGACATTAAATACATTTTTGCGACGATAGCGTTGAACAAGATAGCCAGAAAGACTACCAAAGAGATATATCCCAATAAAGAACACACCCATTACCAAAGCTATCTGTAACATAGAATATCCTCTAACTTCCATACGCAAAGGTATGGTAGCAACGAGCATATAAGACGACATGACTAACAAGAGATTAGCCATTGCCAATAACCAAAAATGCTTATTCCACAAACGAACGTGAACAGGTATGTTTTGAGTATCCATAAATCATTATTATCCAGAAATTAATCATTATGTGAGTTAGACTCTGAAATATGTAATGTATTTTGTTAGAGATAGATGAATACAACAATCTCTATTTAGCTTTTAAATACATATTTCCATTAATAAATCCAACATCATTTAGAATCGTAATTTATAAATTCTTATCTATAAACGAATATTAATATGACTCAGATTCTGAAGGAAAACTCGTATCCTTCACACATTTAATATATTCTTGTACACCCTCTGTCATACATTTGTTGACATTAGCGAAATGACGGAGGAACTTAGGCTTGAAGCCCTGTGTCATACCAAGAGCATCTGCATAAACAAGCACCTGACCGTCTGTACCATTACCAGCGCCGATACCTATCGTTGCAGCTTTCACCATAGAAGTAACCTTTGTGGCTAAAGAAGCAGGAACTTTCTCAAGGGTGATAGCACTGACACCTGCAGCATCAAGCGCAAGTGCATCTTCTATAAGTTTCTCAGCTTCTGCGTCGTCTTTGGCACGTAGTCCATATCCACCAAACTTATGAATACTTTGTGGAGTAAGACCAAGATGTCCAATAACAGGAATACCAGCATCAACTATTCCTTTAATAGTATCAGCAATCTCCTTACCACCTTCCATTTTGAGTGCACCTGCACCAGTTTCTTTTATAATACGAATAGCATTGCGAATACCATCTTCACGACTTATCTGATAAGAACCGAATGGCATATCACAAACAACAAGACAACGTTGACATGCACGTACAACAGAACGTGCATGATAAATCATCTGTTCAACAGTAATAGGAGTTGTATCTTGATTACCTGCCATCACATTCGATGCAGAATCACCAACAAGAATACTATCGATTCCAGCGGCATCAATAATTCCTGCTGTCGTAAAGTCATAGGCAGTCATTTGAGTAATCTTCTCCCCCGCTGCCTTCATTTCCAATAATGTTTTTGCAGTAACTTTCTTCTTATCTGTTGTTAAATATCCCATAATCACTTTTATAATTCAATAGTCCAATCCTTTCCATTTTATGCTTTATAAGCAAATATGATTTTGAACCTTGACTTTTGTTTCGGGCTGCAAAGTTACTCCTTTTTAATGGTCTGACAAAGTAAAACCATCATAATTACTAATAACCTCCTTTGTGTAAGGTTCAATTTCAGCCACAGAATTAGTCGTAGCAAGACCTATTACACGTGCTCCTGACGCAATTCCCGAACGCAATCCATTAAAGCTATCTTCAAAGACAATGCATTCTTTAGGTGATACACCAAAACGAGCAGCAGCCTTAAAGTAACAATCAGGAGATGGTTTACTCTCTTTAAAGTCTTCAGAGGTTAGAATCTCGTCAAAGTATCCCTTAAATTCTGGATGCTTATTATAAACATTCAGCATCTTCTCAAGGTTAGAACTCGTAACAACAGCAGTCTTTATACCTTTACTTCTAACATCTTTCACAAAGTCCTCGAAGCAAGCAATATAATTAAAAGACATATTCTGTTCGTATTCATAGAGAAGTGTAGTAACTTCTTTCTGTTTATCTTCGTCTCCAGTAAAATACTTATCGTATATCTGAACAAGTGTCTGTCCTTTAATAATATGCTCAAAATTATCAATGTTAGGACGAAGTCTTTTATCCAAATTTCGCCAAAACAAGGTATATAAAGGCTCTGTATCGAACACAACTCCATCCAAATCAAACAAACAAGCTTTTACCATTTTCCTCATTTATTATTATATATTATAATGCAAAGTTACAAAAACTTTTCGTAACTTTGTAGCCTATATATGACAAAGAAGTTATTTACAATATTTGCTTTTTCCACAATGCTAATATTCATTATGAGCAGTTGTGAACACAAGTCATCAGCACCAAAGAAGTTGGATATCCCAACAGCTGTCGTTTCTGTAGACACTGTAGCTCGTCTTTCAGATGCAATACAATGTCATGTACATGTAGATTTCACTTACTTAAAAGAGAGTAAACATGCTGCTGTCAATGATTCTTTACTCAGAATGGGGCTTTTACAACCAGACTATTTCGCTGTCAAAAACGATAAACTCACTCCTCAAACTGCTATTCCATCCTTTGTAAGGCAGTATATAAAGCAGTATATGGAAATAGCTCAGCTTATTCGTCAGAAAGAGAGAGATAAAAGTCAACTCATTGGGGAGCTAACTATCAAGACAGAATTAAGAGCTGCTGCGGACAAATATATTACTGCCTTATCACATATTGCCATTAACAATGGCAATGGGCAGCTTACAAAGTATACGATTGTACGTAATTTTAATCCCCAAAACGGTAAACTTATCACACTTCAAGACCAATTTGGTAAGGATTATAAAGAAACGCTAACAAAGGAAATCATTGCGCGTTTAGCAGAGAAAGAGGACCTTGAGAAAGATGATATAGCAGGATTACAAGCAAAGGGTTATTTCATTGGTATAGCCCCCTACCCTGCAGATAACTTCATTCTTACAGATGATTCAACTGTATTCATCTATAGCCCAGGTGAGATTAGTCAGAAAGAAGTTAGAGTTGCTATCGACAACTAACATTCTCTATGGCTTTATTTTTGTACCACTAAACCTCATACAAAAAGATTATGATTGAAATTATAAAGAAATACTTTCCTCAACTTACTCCAAAACAGGAAGAACAATTTGCAGCGCTCGATGCACTATACCACGACTGGAATGCAAAAATTAATGTCATTTCACGTAAAGATATTGACAATCTTTATGAGCATCATATTCTTCATTCATTAGCTATAGCAAAATGTATAAACTTCCGTGAAGGTACAAACGTCCTTGACTTTGGTACTGGTGGAGGCTTTCCTGGTGTTCCTCTTGCAATCTTCTTTCCTGAAGCCAACTTTAAACTCATTGATGGTACAGGTAAGAAAGTAAGAGTTGCACAGGAAGTTGCTGATGCAATTGGCCTTGAGAATGTCCTCCCTTCTCACCTACGTGGAGAAGAAGAGAAAGGAAAGTTTGACTTCATTGTATCACGTGCAGTGATGCCACTACCTGATTTAATGAAGATTGTTAAGAAGAATATTGCATCAGACCAACATAATGTTTTACCAAATGGTGTCATTGTTTTAAAAGGTGGAAACCTTGATGAAGAACTGAAACCATACAAAAACATTGCTGAGAAAACTGAACTTTCACAATGGTTTGATGAAGAATGGTTTAAGGAGAAATATCTTATTTACGTACCAGGATAATCCTATTCCCTACGCTTCTATAATATAATTCTTCTTCATTATCAACCATTTATACTCAAATATCACTTATGCTTAAAATCCAAACTTTTGAGGTTAATCCTCTTCAGGAGAACTGCTACGTTGTCAGTGACGAAACTAAGGAATGTGTTATTATTGATTGTGGCGCACTTACCGAAAGCGAACAGAACTCTATCATTGATTATATAAAAGGGGATGGGCTAACACCTGTCCACAATCTTGGTACCCATGGCCATCTTGATCATCACTTTGGTGATGCTGCTCTTCTTACTGCCTTCAATCTCCAGCCAGAGGTTTCTGAAGGCGATAGTGTATTTATGAATAATCCAAAGCAGGCAGCTGCACAGATGCTGGGAATGCAACTGAACTATGACTTGCCTGCTGGTGATTTAAAACTAACAGACAAGCAAATTATATCATTCGGTTCACACACCTTTAAGGTTATGCATACTCCTGGACATTCTGGCGGTTCAGTATGTTTTTATTGTGCAGAAGAGAATGTTATCTTTACTGGTGATACCTTGTTTAAAGGAAGTATTGGTAGAACAGATTTCCCAGGAGGTAGTATGTTTCAGATTATTAGTAGTCTTCGAGAACTTGCACAACTTCCCGACACTACTATTGTTTATCCAGGGCATGGACCACAGACATCTATCGGTTTCGAGCTATCTCATAACCCTTATATGGACCGATAAAACACAAGTAAAATAATTCCTCAAGATGAAGACAAGAAGTTCACAACCCGAAAAGATACTACTTGGTATCGATCCTGGCACTAATGTGATGGGATATGGTGTGCTACGTGTCTGTGGAAATAAAGCTGAACTTGTTGTCATGGGTGTCATTGACATGCGCAGGGAGAAAGATGTATATCTCCGATTAGGTAGAATATTTGAACGTGTAACAGGTATTATCGACGAATATTTACCCGATGAAGTAGCCGTCGAAGCTCCTTTCTTTGGAAAGAATGTACAATCAATGCTGAAACTTGGACGTGCGCAAGGTGTTGTTATTGCTGCAGCTATTAACCACGATGTCCCTATTCAAGAATACGCACCATTGAAAATTAAAATGGCAATTACGGGAAATGGCTCAGCCTCTAAGGAACAGGTTGCTGGTATGTTACAAAAGCTACTACATCTACGTGACGATCAAATGCCCCATTTTATGGATGCTACGGATGCTGTTGCAGCAGCTTATTGTCATTTCTTACAGATGAGTCGGCCAGAAACGGATGCAAAACACTATGGGTCTTGGAAAGATTTTGCGCGCAAAAATGCGGACAGAATAAGATAAACAAATATCTAACACGGCTGTATTTAGTCATGAATACAATTATGTACATTAAACCTATAAAACTTCAATAACGTCAAAGATAACAACTAAAACAACACAAGGATTTAAGTATCAAGCGTATGAAAAATAGAATAATAGCTCTTTCATTCCTACTCGCATCTGTACTTACGGTGAATGCCCAGCAGGAGCGTGTATCGAAACAACTATATGCAAGTGCTTACAAGATAGCAACTGACAGTAAAGAAGATGTAAACGTGCGCAAAGCAGCTTCCTTTAAAGTCGACGCAATTACCTATCTTAATACTCGGACATTATCTGCTCTTGTTGATACAACGAAGCAACTTTCTACTAAGGATATTGCTCATCTCAACGCACAACTTGACTCTATGGCTTATTATATGCATGAGTATGTTAATCTCTTTACGAAAGAGTATGCACGTGCTGACAAGCAAAAGAGAAAAGAGCAAATTCTCAAGATATTCCGTGATGCAAGTATTAATCACCCACTCTACAATGATCCTGATAAGAATCTTGTTTTGGTATACTTCAATAGTGAGGACTATCTTACTCAGTTCTCCCTCGATACCGATTGGATTAAAGCATTGGCAGAAGTGAAGAAGAAGTTGGCTGAGTAGTACAAATTCAATCTTTTAAGATACATAACAATGCAAGACGAACAATTAAGATATTCATTTGAAGACAAATTCAAAGAGGATTTAACAACTTATCTACAAGGAAAACAACTTGTAGATAATATGTTGCCAGATATTACCGACATGGAAGATAAGTGGTTGGGCATTGCTGAAGCTTACTTACCTGATGGTATGCGAGAGTTTGCCAACTACCCTACCGTCTCCCTTGGTTGGATGATGTACATCGGTATGGCAATAGCTAAATATTGGGATGAAGACTGGGGGTTGTATAGTAAAGTAGAGAATCTCTACACTTATCTACGCGATCGTATTGATTATGACCACATGGATGACTATATTTGTGAGAAAGTTCTACTCCTTTCTACTGAAGAGCATAAGGATATTGCTGCTATTGTAGGAAAGTGTGCAGCACGAACCAATAGCCTACTCCGTCATCTTCCTATTGCACCAGGTAGTAGTGATGCCTTTCAAGCATATGTGGCAGCACTTCACCAAATGTATTATATGGGTGCAGCCATACAGCTAAAGCGTATGGGCTATCACATGACAAAAATATAGTTTTAACCCTTTTCTGTCTAAGATTATAAAGAAAAGCTTACGATTCATCATATTCATGAATCCGTCTTACCCTTTTCAACTTACGTGTGGACGCTTAGCACACATTGTGCGAATGCTCCGCACAACATGTGCGGAGGCTTAGCACCAATTGTACTAAGTGTTAAACACGCTATCATCTATAAATAAATAAGTAAGAACTTATTGTTAGAAGTTATAAGAAAGTATCTTTATTGATTTGGTATGATTCACAACAGGCATAAGAAAACAGGGACACCCGATGAGGTGTCCCTGTTTTCTTATATATCTATCAATGTCTAAAGATAGATATTATCACTTAGAAGTACTCTTCTTGTATACCATTAACATTGATAGTGTCAGCCGTCTCACAAGGATTAAACTTAGCAGGAATAGCAAACTTAGTACCTTGATTATATCCTAATCGTTTGTCAGCATAAACACGCTGCATAAAGTAAGCCCACACTGGCAAGGCAGTTGTAGCACCTTGACCCATTGATGTATGGTCGAAGTGGATATCACGATCTTCACCACCAACCCAGCAACCGCTGACAAGTTCTGGTGTAATACCCATAAACCAACCATCCGAGTTATTGTTTGTTGTACCCGTCTTTCCACCAATATCAGCTGTAAGATGGTAAGCGTAACGCAAACGACTACCTGTACCACCCTGAATAACGGCACCCAACATATCAATCATTTGATAAGAACTAACCTCTGAAATAACCTCTGTCATCAATGGTTGGAACTTAGCAATGACATTACCATGGCTATCTTCAATCTTAGTTACAAAGAGCGGAGCACAACGAATACCACCATTAGCAAAAGTTGTATAGGCACTTGCCATCTCACCAACAGAAGCCTCACAAGGTCCAAGACATAACACTGGACTTGTATTCTTATCAATATCAGGATTATTCAATCCAAAGTCATGTAGAATGCTTACGAACTGAGACGGACCGAGGAGGTTAATCAGATACGCTGAAATCCAGTTGTTAGACTGTTGTAAAGCCCAGCGCAAAGGGACCTCTTGACCATAACGAGCACGTGAACCATTGCGAGGAGTCCATCCTCCATAAGTGCGCTGTACGTTTGGGGCAAGTGTACAAGGAGTCATACCATTCTGCATTGCAAGTGCATAAAGGAATGGTTTTATAGTTGAACCAACTTGACGACGACCACCCATCACAACATCATACTTGAAATGTTGATAATCAATACCACCAACATAAGCCTTAACAGCGCCCGTATGTGGGTCCATACTAACAAAGGCTGAACGGAGGAATGACTTATAGTAACGTATTGAGTCGATTGGCGTCATTACCGTATCAATATCACCATGGTATGTAAAGAGCGTCATCTCATGTGGTGTACGGAAACTACGTCTAATCTCATCAGGTGTAGCTCCCTGCTCTTTCAAACGCTGATAGCGTAGTGTCTGGCGACAGGAGCGATTCAATATCTCTTTAATCGTACGACGTGATATATTAGATGAGAATGGAGCATTCTTCTTATAATGCATAGCCTGATTGAACTGTGACTGTAAGTATCCACCTACATGCTTACGCACAGACTCTTCAGCATACCGTTGCATACGTGTATCAATAGTCGTGTAGATACGTAAACCATCAGTATTCACATTATAAGGCTCACCATTACGCTTCGTATTCTTATTACACCAGCCATAAAGTGGATCCTGCTCCCATGCAATTGAATCAAGAACAAACTGACGATTCTGCCATGACTGATAATTCTCACGCTCCGGTTTCTTTGCCATCATATATTGACGAAGGAATGCTTGGAAATAATCACCTGCACCACTCACTGGCTTTGACCTCGTAAAATGAAGTCCTAAAGGACGCTGTGACAATTCTTTATATTCATCTTTCGTTACATAGCCAGACTTAACCATCTGCATCAAAACAACGTTGCGACGTTGCAAACAACGCTCTGGATGACGAAGAGGATTGAACATTGATGGGTTCTTGCAAAGTCCTACTAACATAGCAGACTCTGTCACCGTCAACTTACGTGGTTCCTTATTGAAATAGACATTAGCAGCTCGCTTAATACCAACAGCATTATGAAGGAAATCAAAATAATTGAAATACATAGCAAGTATCTCTTCCTTCGTGAAGTAACGTTCCAACTTCACTGCAATAATCCACTCAATAGGCTTCTGCAAAAGACGTTCTACTGTGCTGTGTGCCTTCTCTGAGAAAAGCTGTTTAGCAAGCTGCTGTGTGATTGTAGAACCACCTCCAGCACTTGCCTGTCCCATCACACCACGCTTCACAACAGCACGTCCAAGGGCTATAAAGTCAATACCTGAATGTTCATAGAAGCGCTCATCTTCTGTCGCAACAAGGGCATGAACAAGGTGTGGCGACAGTCCATTATAGTCGATTGCCACACGATTATTGTTATCCGCGTTCCAAGTACCGATAAGTTGTTGGTCTGAAGAATAGACTTGCGAAGCAAACTTATCTATAGGGTTAGACAATTCATCCATATCAGGCATGTACCCTACCCATCCGTTCCATACAGAGATGAAGAATACGAAGACCAAGCCCAAGATGGCAAGAAGTGACCCCCAGAGGAAATGTACAAAGTGTCTTCTCATAATTGTGAAAATATTATGCAAAGATAATGTAAATCAATGGATAAGCAAAATAAATAGATGTTTTTTTGATATAGGTGGATATTTCCCTTTCTATAGTTCGTTGATTAGAAAATAATAATGTACCTTTACCAACAGAAAAGAACTAAAACATCACAAAACAAAAATGGAAAAGCATAACTTTGTGAATATCCAAGGGTTAGATCGTGAGCAACTACTCTACCTTATTGAAATGGCTCAAGAGTTTGAGAAACATCCAAACCGAGAGCTACTTAAAGGTAAGGTTATCGCAACGCTCTTCTATGAGCCTTCTACACGTACCCGACTTAGTTTTGAAACAGCGGCTAACCGACTCGGCGCACGTGTTATTGGCTTTACCGATGCAAAGGTTTCAAGTGTCAGCAAGGGTGAAACACTAAAAGACACCATCCTCATGGTCTCTAATTATGCCGATGCAATTGTTATGCGACATTACATAGAGGGTGCAGCACAATATGCTTCTGAAGTGGCTCCAGTGCCTATCATTAATGCTGGCGACGGAGCACATCAACATCCTTCACAATGCTTGCTTGACCTTTATACGATTAATCAGACACAAGGAACATTAGAGAATCTAAACATCTATCTTGTTGGTGATCTTAAATACGGCAGAACGGTTCATTCTCTTCTTATGGCTATGCGCCATTTTAATCCAACGTTTCACTTTATTGCACCAAAGGAACTCGCTATGCCTGAGGAGTATAAGGTGTACTGTCGTGACTATAACATCCACTTCGAAGAGCATGAGGATTTCACGCCAGAAGTGATTGCGAACGCAGATATTATCTATATGACACGCGTACAGAAAGAGCGCTTCTCTGACCTAATGGAATATGAACGTGTAAAGAATGTTTATATTCTTCGTCGTGATATGCTCTCATTGGCTCGTCCGAATATGAAGATTCTTCATCCGCTGCCACGTGTGAACGAGATAGCATACGATGTTGATGATAGTCCACATGCTTACTATATAGAACAGGCTCGTAATGGTCTTTTTGCGCGTGAAGCTATTTTCTGTCATTGTCTTGGTATATCTATGGAGGAAGTAAAAAACGATAAGACAATTTTAAAATAATAACTTTATCATTTTTACGAGTATGAGTATATTAAAAAAGAGTACGTTTGCCGCTCTGCTACTGATGCTTTTGACCACCCTATTCAGCTGCGAACTAAACTCTGAAGATGGTCGTTGGGATCCTATGAAGTGGACTTCGAACCGCCCAGGAGACCCAAGAAAGATTACTGCTACAGCAGAAGGTGGAACTTATCAATTAAAATGTACCAATTATGGGGGACCATGGATTAATAACGTTACATCTCAAGACACAACCATCTTTGGTTCAAGTAAAGAGCAAGATTTTCATCATATTCAATTTGATTGGTACGATGTATTAGCGAAAGGAAATACTTTTTATATCACTCTCCTCCCCAATACAACTGGCAAAGAACGCAAACTATTCATCGATGTGACAGCAGGTGACATCTTCGATCATATAGAAGTGACACAAAACAAATAAAATATACTCATAATATCTATATAACTATATCCATTTAATGAGCATGAATAAACTTAAGAATGTAACGTTTGTAGCGTTGTTACTGGTTCTTTTAGCCACCCAATTCAGCTGTAGCAAGGATACAGTTGATGAACTCCACAGAGCGACATTTAAGTGGACTACAGACTATATAGGTGATCCAAGGAACATAACAGTTCCTGCTGAAGGAGGTACCTATAAGTTGGTATGCGCCAACTACCAAACTCTGCGATTTGCAAATATGGCTGTTGAAGAATCTGCAGCACAATATGGGAATAAGGTTATCAGCACCGGTATGGTGGGAAGATGGTACACTGCAGAATTAACAGGCAACACACTCACGATAACCATCGAGCCTAACACCACAGGCAAAAAACGTAAAGTAAACTTTTGGTTAAGAGCAGATGATGCCGTAGATAGAGTAGAAATCATCCAAGAAAAATAGAAATAGACTCATAATGCCTATGAGTGAACAAAGAAAACTGCCCACAAATACCCTGTCAGGCATTCCTTCATATCAAGGAGACGGAGTGAGGCTCATATCATTATGTCAAAGAAAGAACGTCTGGTAGCTGCTATTGAGAGCGGCACCGTTATAGATCATATTCCAGCAGAGAAGACTTTTCAGGTTGTGAACCTATTACAGCTCCAGAAGCTCTCCACACCTGTCACTATTGGTTTCAACTTCTCATCGAAGATGGTAGGCACAAAGGGAATCATCAAGGTGAGCGATAAGTTCTTTACCGATGATGAAATTTCTCGCTTGTCGGTCGTGGCACCGAACGTGGTGTTGAACATCATTAATGACTATGAAGTGGTAGAGAAGAAGAAGGTTGTGACACCGGATGAGCTTCGGAGCATTGTAAGATGCAATAACCCAAAGTGTATTACTAATAATGAACCTATGGACACTATCTTCCATGTTGTCGACAAGGAACATGGTATTCTTAAATGTCATTACTGCGACAAAGAGCAGGAAATGGAGAAGGTTGAACTGGTATAGTCTGCCAGTTGCTGAATAAACAAGTTTCGAAGTAGACAAGTTGACGAGTTTACAAGTAGACGGGTTGCTTGTTTGATGGATAAGTTGATATTTTAAACAACTATCTATGAGTAATTTAATTGATATCATTAAAGCTAATTAGATTGAAGTATTTTATAAATTATAGACTTGTTTATTCAGCCTTAAAACTATCTTTTCCTATTTATCTACGTGATGAGAAATCATTTTTTTAGTTCTTCCGTTAAATGTGTGGACGCTTTTCGTATTGCGTTAACGGAAGAACCGAGGTTACTTATCAAACAAAAGCATAGCTAAAACAGTCATCTATCTATCCTATTATCACCCTCCGTCATTGAAGACTTCTCATTTTAAGACTTCGAAAATATGCTGACAAGGGTTTGAAAAATCATTACATAATTTCAAATAAGACATCTATAAATAACGAAAATAACATATACTAAAAGCAGGTTTATAACCATAAGGAAATCAATTAGTTATAAAGTAACAAAGTAAAAGGTGCTTAATTGGACTTCAAAAGGGCGTTAGTAAGGGGCTTAAAGGGCACCTTTTGCAAGCCAATTGGGCGTCTTTTAGAAGCCAAAAGAGCATGTATTGCTTTTGAACTGTACGAAAATAGTTTACAAAAACAAATAACATAGGAATAAATTGTGGTTCTTCCGAAATATGGAGTGATAAACTAAAAGTCTTATATAATAGGCACACGGAGT